>JABUEV010000119.1 GCA_013314865.1 Bacteroidales bacterium
ACCAGCTTTTGTACATACTTCATTTTTTCATCAAGGGGAAGCCTTAATCTTCTGAACAGGTCGGGTATCATCTTGCTTCCAATGTATTCATGACCGTGAAATGACCATCCTGCTTCAGGAGTGTATTTTTTTGTAACCGGTTTGGCTATGTCATGCAGAAGGGCAGCCCACCTGAGCCATAGATTATCTGAATGCCTGCTTATATTGTCAAGAACCTTAAGGGTATGCATAAAATTGTCTTTGTGAGCTTTGCCTTCTTTCTTTTCTACTCCCTTAAGCTTCTGAAGCTCAGGGAAGAAATGCCTTAGAAGACCTGATTTTTCGAGAAGGATAAAGCCGACAGAAGGCTTTTCGCACATTATTATCTTGTTAACTTCAGCAATAATTCTTTCGGGCGAAACAATGTTGATCCTTTCAGAATTGTCAATTATGGATCTGAAGGTCTCTTCATCAATTCTGAATGAAAGCTGAGAAGCAAACCTTATGGCTCTCATCATTCTCAGAGGATCGTCAGAAAATGTCTTTGCAGGATCTGAAGGTGTTCTTATTACCCTGTTTTTCAGATCGTCAAGGCCCCCGAAAGGATCAATAAACTGTCCGAATGTCTCCCTGTTGATGCTGATTGCCATTGCATTGATTGTGAAATCCCTCCTGAGCTGATCATCTTCTAGTGTCCCTGCTTCAACCGATGGCTTTCTGGAATACCTTGTATACGATTCCTTCCTTGCACCGACAAACTCCAGCTCGTAATCCCCGTATTTTACCATTGCAGTTCCGAAATTCCTGAAGATGGCTACATTAATGTTTTTGCCAAGTTTCCTTGCAGTCTTCCGGGCAATGTCTATGCCGTCACCAATTACTGCAATATCAATGTCTTTTTCCGGATTATCCCTTTTCAACAGGCAATCCCTTACATAACCCCCGATAACAAATGCCTGAACATTTTCAGAAGTCACAACCTCCGAGAGGATTTCAAAAATCTTGTCATTTAGACATATTTGCATATATAAATATGACAAATTTTTTAATTTTCATGACAAAGTTACAATTTATAGTTAATTTTATGCAGTACAGAGTTCCGTTGGAGTAATGGCATAATGATTGCGTATAACTGGCCGAAGAAATTCTGATTATTATTTAATATAAACTAAGATGACTGAACATTTGACAAAAGAAACATTTCTCAGCAAAGTATTTGACTATGAGAAAAACAAGGAGTGGAAATATGAAGGTGACAAACCCTGTCTTATTGACTTTTATGCCGACTGGTGTGCGCCATGCAGAATGGTAGCCCCTGTATTGGAAGAACTTGCAAAGGAATTTGAAGGAAAGATGAATATATATAAGGTTAATACGGAAGAAGAACAGGAACTTGCCGCAGTATTCGGAATCAGAAGCATCCCTTCATTTCTGTTTATACCTGTAAATGGTCAGCCACAAATGGCAATGGGAGCACTGCCAAAGGAAACGTTTATAAGGGCTTTTAAGGACGTATTAGGAGTCGAGAAAGAAAACTAAAAACTTTTAAACAAAACAGCCTAAATTGTTAATAAAAATATTGACAATTTGTGAAACATTTAGTATCTTACATACGTTATACTCATAGGTAGTAACTTATTGTTACATGAGTTTTTTTCATGGATTTAGGTTTAGGGTAGTAAAGTAAAATTCCGCAGGGCGCCCGCTCCGCGGAATTTTTTTTTAGACCAGATCCTTAAAAATACTGTTAATTTCTTCTTCTGTAGCCCGAAGTTTCTTCTGACACTGTCTGATAAGCTCAGTAGCTTTCTTTACCTCTGATGAAAGTTTGTCTACATCCAGTTCTCCGCTCTCTATTATGCCAAGAATTCTTTCAATCTCGCTTACGGCTTCATTAAATGAAAATTCTTTTTTTGCCATGGTATATTTATTTTTTAGTCGTTTGCAGGGCTAATTACAGGTCCTATAATACCTTGCTTTGTATCTTGCCATCCGCAAAAGTTGTTCCTACAATGTCGCCGCTCTTCACCTGACCGGATGATTTGAGTATTTTACCATCAAGCGATGTAATGGTGTAGCCTCTTTTGAGTACATTTTCCGGACTTAAAATCTTTAGGGTATTCTCGAGCGAAGCCAGTTGCATTCCGGCCTTTTCAATCATATTTCTGACATTGATCAGCAGACTTGCTTTCTTTTGTCTTAAGGCTGAATTATTCCATTCAATCAGCGCTTTTGAAACTGAAGCGAGTCTTGATTTCTGGTTTTCAGAAATCATACCAGCCTTCATGATGAATTCCTTTCCGGTTTTCATGGTCTCAACCATCAGATCTGAAAGATACTGTCTTCCTTCTGAAAGCATCATGGTTGCCGAGGGAATAAGCTTCATTCTGGCAGAATCAATTCTGATTTTATATTCGTCAATTACAGCTTTTGTTTTTCCTGATATCGCTTCACTCAATTCTTTCAGATAGTTTTCGGTTTCTGCAGTTTGCTCGATCAGGAAATCCGCTACGGCAGTCGGGGTTTTCAGCGACTTGTGTGCTACAATGTCAGCGACTGACATGTCCTTTTCATGGCCAATGCCAGTAAGCACCGGGATGGGAAATTGTGTTATATAATATGCAATGTTGTAATTGTCAAACCAGCTCAGATCTGTCTGGGAACCACCTCCTCTGATTAATACGGCAATATCAAAGAGTTGAATCTGTGAAGCAATTCTTTCAAATGAACTTATGACACTTGCCTCGGTTTCGCTCCCCTGCATTACAGTATCAAAAAGGGCAGTATGAAATACATACCCGTAGCTGTTTCCTTTAAGATGACTCATAAAATCTGAATATCCGGCGGCATTTCTTGATGATATGATTGCTATTCTCTGAGGGAAAAGAGGAAAATCCAATTCCTTGTTCATGTTCAGGACTCCATCTTCCTCAAGTTTTCTGATGATCATTTGCCTTTTGACGGCAAGGTCACCTATTGTATATGCAGGATCAATGTCAAACACAACCAGGCTAAGACCATATATCTCGTGATATTCAATCTTTACCCTGATCAGTATCTTTATCCCTTCCCTGAGCCTTTCACCCGTTGCATTCTCAAAAAACGATCTGATAATCCTGTAACGGCTGTTCCATATCACAGCTCTCACCCTGGCCCTGATGTTGTTGTCTTCAGGTTTTTTTTCGATCAGTTCAAGGTAGCAGTGTCCTGAATAGTTTTCCTTTATCTCCGATATCTCGGCAGTCACCCAGTAAAAATCAGGCAATGATAAATAGAGAGTGTCTTTTATTACCTGCTGAAGTTCGGACAATGTCAGCTTTTCACCAGTCATGGATTGTCAGCCTTAATTATTTTCCTGCTAAATATACCACTTTCTGTTTTTAACCTAAGTATATAAAGCCCGTCAGGGTATTTTCCGGCAACATTCATTTCATATACACGGCTGATGTAGTTACTGAAATTCTGTGATGCAATTTTCTGTCCGGTTATTGAATAAAGTTCAACCTTAAGCTTTTGCGGGGGATCTTTGAATATTACCCTGAAGCTTTCAGAAAAGGGATTAGGTGCAATCACAACACCATTTTCCGGTCTTACAATCTTTAAATCCTGCAGATACTGAATTGCTTTGGCTATATCCGGTATCCCGTAACCATAAAGGGAGTCAGGTGATTCGTATCTGTCCGACGCATAATGCAGGGCTTCAGTTACCTCGGTATTTTTTGCGTCTCTGACTGCTTCGATGATGCATGCGCACATGCCGCTTATAAGCGGGCATGAAAAGGATGTGCCGTTTGCCCTGGCTAAATTTTCTGACACCTGTGCCGTTACACCCACCCCCTGGGCAGATACGTCCGGTTTAACCCGTCCGTCAGCTGATGGCCCCGCCGATGAAAAGGAAGATATTGTACCGTCAGGGTTTACGGCGCCTGTTGCAATCACGTTCTCCCCGTCAGAAGGTGCAATTATTCTCAGCCATTCATTGTCTCTTTCATTTCCTGCGCTGTTTACAACAATGATCCCTTTAGACACTGCCATTCGGGCAGCTTTTGTGACAAAAGTGCCTGAACCGTTAAGGTCTGAAAATTTATAGTTCATTGAAGGATAATCAAAATTGAAGTAACCAAGGGATGAAGAGATTATGTCAGCACCTGCACTGTCAGCAAATTCAGCTCCTGCTGTCCAGAAATCCTCCTCAACTGGAAATTCAGTGGCGGTATCCTCCGTTCTGAGCAGAATGTAATCCGCTTCAGGAGCACTTCCTGCAATCCTTTCAGGTATCTCGCCAGCAAGCACCGACAAAACAGCTGTTCCATGATTATGATATCCGAATACAAAATCAGCCGGTGCAACAAAATCCCTTGTGGCAACTATTCCGTTTCTGTTAAAAAGATGTTTTAATGAAGTGACATTGTCTGTGTTAAGAAATCCTCCGTCAAGAACTGCAATCAGAACCCCTTTCCCTCTGAATCCTGAATTATGCACTGAGATGCCGTTGAGCATCGACAACTGATTGTCATATGACTGTTCTGCAAGGTCTTGCGTAAAATCGAGTTTATTTATGTAACTGCTTTTTATGCCCGGCAATTTTACAGCCTTTACATCGCTTACAAACGGAAGAGCGAGTATTTTCCCTACATCCATTGCTTCTTTTGATTTAAATACTGCAGTATTTAGCCAGCGCGATGTGCAGTGAAGCACCAATCCTTCAGAAGCTATTACGTTGATATATTCGCGCGATACCGGGATATCAGACATGTCAGGAACACGAATTCCTGATTTCTGTCTCCGTATTATTGCCCTTTCCGATAAAAGCATACGAGGGTTTATCTCGGAGAGTTTTACTTCTCCCTTATCTTTGAAAAAGACTCTGTAGTAGTACTTGTACTCCGTACTTTGTCCTGATAGAAATTGGATATTCAGAATGAAATAGAAAGCGATTATTACAGGAAATGCTTTGATGCCGTTCTTATTTATCGGACTTCTTACCATATTTGGCCTGTCACATCCGGATCAGGAATTTTTACAATATTTTTTTCAAGAGAATCGATCATGGCAGACTGATATAGATCCAGATCAGGTGTTTTGGGCACTCCTGCCACATAGTCCAGTTCAAACTGGAGTGTCCCGTCTCTTCTGTATATCTGCCACGGACCTTCACGCAGGTCATTTTTATAATAACCGTGAAACTCAAGCTGACCATTATCGTAATAGGCTTCAAAAAGCCCGTCAACTTTTCCGTTTCTGAAATTTGCCTTCAGTGAGATATTTCCGTTAGGGTGGTACTGCAGCCATTCTCCTTCCCTGACATCATTGTTGTAATACAGTTTTTCCGCAAGGGTACTGTCGGCGTAATATTTAAGTGACATCCCGTTCCTCTTATCTCCTGAATATTCCTGTTCGCTTATCAGACTGCCTTTTTTTATAGCGGAAAAGAATTGCCATTTGCCGGACTTTTTCTGGTTTATATATTTCCCTTTTGCGGCAGGGTATCCGTTTGGATAATAAAGTGTCGCATCTGCTTCTGTGCCGCTTTTACTAAATACCAGGACTGACTTAAGAGCGTTTCCCTCTTCATAATATCTTTTAAATTCACCATAAGGCATGTCGTCTTTAAAGAAGCCCTCGTACATAACATTACCATTTGGGTATTTTCTAATCCAGTGTCCTTGCTTCCTGCCTGCTTTGTCTGTCTGGTTAATTTCCTGTTCTGTCTGAGCAGCAGATATCAGGGAGATGGTTAGTAAGATAATGCTGACAATTCCTTTTCCATTCATTTCCGACCAGATGATATATTTTGCAAAAATACAAAAAAAGAGGCTGAAATTGAATTCAGCCTCTTATATCAAGCCAATCTGAGCCAGGAGTATTACTTCACTTCTTCGAAGTCAACATCTGTTACCTCGTCATTACCTGATTGTGTTTTGCCGCTACCAGGTTGACCCGGCCCGGATTGCGAAGTTGTTTGGCCAGAAGCCTGTGCATTCTTATACATATCTTCTGAAGCTGACTGCCACACTGAGTTAAGTTCAGCCAGAGCTTTGTCGATAGCTGTTACATCCTGAGATTTATGGGCGTCTTTCAGTTTTGACAAAGCTTTCTCAATGGCAGATTTTTTATCTGAAGGGAGTTTATCACCGAACTCTTTCAGCTGTTTCTCAGTAGTGAATATCATACTGTCGGCGGCATTTATCTTTTCAGCTCTCTCCCTTGCTTTTCTGTCGGCTTCCTCATTGGCTTTTGCCTCATCCTTCATCCTTCTTATTTCATCCTCACTCAGGCCTGATGAGGCTTCGATTCTGATTCTCTGCTCCTTGCCGGTCCCCTTGTCCTTTGCAGTCACATGAAGAATGCCGTTGGCATCGATATCAAATGTTACTTCTATCTGAGGGATGCCCCTTGGAGCAGGCGGAATTCCGTCGAGATGGAAGCGTCCGATAGTTTTGTTTCCGGCAGCCATCGGCCTTTCGCCCTGCAGTACATGTATCTCAACCGAGGGCTGGTTGTCGGCTGCTGTAGTAAAGACCTCAGTTTTCTTGGTAGGAATTGTAGTATTGGCCTCGATAAGTTTTGTCATCACTCCGCCAAGTGTTTCTATACCAAGTGAAAGAGGAGTAACGTCAAGAAGAAGAACATCCTTTACTTCGCCGGTCAGCACACCTCCCTGAATTGCAGCACCTACGGCTACAACCTCATCAGGATTCACTCCTTTTGACGGCACTTTGCCGAATATCTTTTCAACAAGCTGTTGTACTGCCGGAATCCTTGTGGATCCGCCCACAAGTATTACCTCGTCAATATCTGATGCTGAATAGCCTGAATCACTCAATGCTTTCCGGCACGGTTCCACGCACATCTGGAACAGCGGATCACAGAGCTTTTCAAACTGTGCCCTGGTAAGTGTTTTAACCAGGTGTTTTGGAATTCCGTCAACCGGCATTATATATGGCAGGTTAATTTCAGTTGAGGTAGAACTTGAGAGCTCAATTTTTGCCTTTTCAGCAGCTTCCTTAAGACGCTGTAATGCCATAGGATCTTTCCTCAGATCCACACCTTCCTCCCTTAAAAACTCTTCAGCAAGCCAGTCTATAATTTTCTGGTCAAAATCATCACCGCCAAGGTGTGTATCGCCGTTAGTGGATTTGACTTCAAAAACACCGTCGCCAAGCTCCAGTATTGAGATATCAAATGTGCCGCCTCCAAGGTCAAAGACTGCAATCTTGAGATCCTGGGCTTTTTTATCAAGTCCGTACGCAAGCGATG
>JABUEV010000120.1 GCA_013314865.1 Bacteroidales bacterium
TATTAGAGGGAAACTTCCGGATGAATTTGTAGATGAAATTGTAAAACTTGGTTCAGGGCTAATTACCACCACTGTGCACGATAATTATCTCATGTTCATAAAAGTGAATTATAAAATGCCTGTAAGTCCCACCAACAGGGATGAGGTCGCAAAAGCAGAGCTTATTTTAAGACAGAACCAGTACAAGACTCTTGAGTTATTCAGGAAATATCTCCCTGGCTGCGAAAACGCTTTCATCGCAAGGACAAGTCCGACACTCAATATCCGCAGGGGAAGAACAATCACATGTGATTATGATGTCAAGCCTGATGATGTCACTGAAGGCCGCCATTTTGATGACGACATCATGGTTTACGGCTTTCACGATTCAGCTCCAAGGTTCCAGGTAAAAAACGGCGGCACTTACGGACTCCCATACAGGGCTTTGCTTGTAAAAGGAATCAACAACCTGCTGGCGGCTGGCATGCTAATAACAACAGATTTCCAGGCTCATATGTCAACCAGGAACACTGTCTGCTGTATGGGTCAGGGTCAGGCGGCCGGCACTGCGGCAGGATTATGTGCAGCAAGAAAATGCGGAACCCGCGAATTGCCCTATAAAGACCTCAGGGATACGCTTCTTAAAAACAATGTTTATCTTGAGGCTTAGTAATTAGCTCTATTCCCGGGGATTTTCGTTTTCCCTTTCCTTATCCTCTTTAATTCTGGCACGGGCTTCAAGCGCCAGCTTTTCGCTTTCAGCAAGAAGATCCTCAAGCAATATCTGCTTTGCCCTCTTTTCCTGCGGAGGATTAAGCTTTTCAGACTTTTCAAACTCAGTAACCGATTTCTGTATGTCCGGCGGTAAGTCAACCCCGCACTTTGAAATTATATCAAGAAACTGGTATGAAAAGAAATAGTCTATCTGTATCTTTCTTTTCGCTGTATGCGAAAACTTACCAATAATTCTGCATATATTCTCCCTTTCATCGGGTGTCAGCTGATCAACAAACTCATAACTCTCAATTTTCTTGAGCGATAAGATAATAGGTTCAAGGGCGTCAATTGTTATTACATATACATTGTAATCTCCCATCCGGTAAACAAACTGGTCAACCACATCAAGTGTATTGGACGGAATTACCAGGAAAATGTCATTCTTTACATTCTCCTGACGTGCATATTTTTTTACACTTTCCGACTGGATCTTAAGATATTTTGGGAAATTTTCAAGGTCATCCCCTGCCGGACTTTTTGCATCAAAGATTACGTATTCACCGGCAATTCGTATCGTGTTATCGGGGTTGCCTTTAAAAGGCACCTCTTTTACATATTCAATAAAATGTAGCCGGCATATGTTGCGTATCGCAGACTCCACATCCTTCTCATGGTTCTGCCATGTCTGACGGATCTTTTCAAACTGTTCTTCCTTCTCCCTTATACGCTCCTCATTAAGCCTGCTGCGGTCATTTTCCAGTCCGGCCCTGATGGCATTCACAGCTGAAACATTCTTCTGAAATTCTTCTGCTCTTATAAGGTCAGCCTGTTCGAGCTTGGCAATCTTGTTAGATAATTCTAACTTTTCCTTGTTAAGTGCAGATAATTGATTTTCAAGCATAACGGATTTGTTCTCCAGTTTTACGGAAGAAGTGAGAAGATCATTTATTCTGTTTTCGGAAATATCAATCTTTTTTTCAAGTTCCCTGATTTTTTCATCTCTTGAGATTATTCCCTGCGAAAGGCTATTGATCTTTTCGATCATTCCTGTGAATTCATCATAGGCTTCATAGCTTAGTATTCTGATTTTTCTCCATCCAAACAGTCTTTTCCAGAAACTGATGGTTTTGATTTTTTCGAAGAATATTTTCAGATTTTCATACATAACCATTCCACCATTCAACCCGTCATCCATTCAACATTTCAACCTTCAACTATTCACCCTTAAAATCTTTCCTTCGCCAGTCTGACTACATCATCCTCCCTGCTTACCGGTCTGATTCTGAAGGAGTATTCATATTTTCTATCAAGGAGCCTGTACTGCGGATGGATAATAGCGCCCCATGAGTCGTCACCCCCTACTCCCATTTGTCCGTAGTCGACGTTCAGATTGACAAAATCGCACGGCTTGACATCATTAGTATGGGTATTTGCACTTTTTGCGTCTTTTCTGTATTGTGAAAGCTTACCCGGAGATTCAAAGTCATCATGGACATTTTTGAGTGCAGCAAATGAGACAAGGGGCATACCCGTTACAAGGATTCCGTTTCCGTTGTCATCTGTCAGGGTAAGCCAACGCGTGTCAGTTTTATATCCATTTTCCTGAGGTCTTATGTACGGCACATACTGGTCGTCAACGGAACTTTCATAAAGACCAATGAAGGCTGAGGTTTTCCTGTCGGCATAATTTTCGTGCGGGCCCCTTCCGTACCAGGTAAGGTTCATAAATTCCTCCGGAATCTGCATCTGCATTCCCATTCTCGGAATTTCGGGTATATTGTCCGACAGTTTTGAGACCTGGTTTTTGATGACAAGATCGCCCGATCCATAGATTGTGTATGTCGATACATACCCGGCAATTTTTTCTCCTTTATCGCCCGGGATGTCATATTCGAAATTAACCACCACCTTACCTATACCCGGCTGATTAAGTGAAACTTTTCTTATGATTGCCTTCTCTCCTGCTTTTTTCCACACCCCAAGCTTAGTATCCATACCGTAGCCGTAATCGTTGTCTGTAGGCGGCCGCCAGAAATCCGGTTCAGGTCCTTTTTTGAAAAGTTCTCTTCCCTTGTACTTGTATGATTCCATTCTTCCCTTTTCAAGGTCAAACACGATCTTAAAGTCTGCTCCGGCAACTTCATACTTTTTCTCAAGCATATTTGTCTGAAGAACAGCAAGTTCATCCATTTTGAACGGTACAGGAGCGCCTTCAAAAGGCAATTTAAACTGTTCTTCCGCATAAACATGATCTTCAGGCACAAGGTTCCATTCTTCACTGCGCGAAATCCTGAGATTCAGGAAATATTCCTCACCGGGGGCAGGACTTTTCTTTGTAAAGGGTATCATAAATACATTTGATGTTTTAGGCTTAAAGTCAGAGAGAGGAATTTTTCCTGATTCAATTATTTTACCGTCAGAGGCCACTTCCCATTCAAAGTTGAACTCAGAGAGGTTTGTAAAATCGTATTTATTGGTAATTCTGATCAATCCGTCAGCCAGGTTTACAGGTTCGAATCCGACATACTGATAGACCTTTTTCACTTCACTGAGAGCAGGTTTTGGGGTTCTGTCGGGCCAGACAATTCCGTTAATGCAGAAATTCCCGTCGCTGGGTATTCCTTCTTCACCCCAGTCTCCTCCGTAAGTCCAGTATTTTTCCCCATTTTCGTCAGTGGCTATAAGTCCCTGATCCACCCAGTCCCATATAAAACCTCCCTGCAGTTTAGGGTATTTCTCGATTACGTCCCAGTAATCCTGCAGGTTCCCTGTTGAATTACCCATTGAATGAGCATATTCACACAAAATAAGAGGCCTGTCATTCTTTGGATCTTTTGCATATTCCTCTATCTGCCAGATTCTTGCATACATCGGGCACCAGATATCTGTATGGCGTTCAGTGGCATTGGTGCTTTTTTCTGCACGTTCGTACTGAACCGGACGAGTTTTATCCCTTTCCTTAATCCACTTATAGCCATTCAGGAAATTATGCCCGTCTCCTGCTTCGTTTCCCATCGACCAAATAATTATGGAAGGATGATTCTTGTCCCGTTCAACCATACTCCTCATTCTTTCAAGATGAGCAGCTTCCCATTCAGGTTTGTCAGCCAGGGTTATGTCCTTGTCATATCCTATGCCATGTGACTCAATATTTGCTTCATCAATAAGGTACAGTCCATATTTATCGCACAATTCATACCACAGCTCCTGCTGGGGGTAATGAGAAGTCCTTACCGCATTGATGTTATGGCTTTTCATCATTCTGATGTCTTTAATTATCGTTGATTCATCAACCACGTGGCCTGTAACGTCATGGTGTTCATGAAGATTTGTGCCTTTCAGGTATACCGGAACACCGTTAATGTGAAGTTGTGAATTGAATATTTCGACTTTCCTGAACCCGATTTTTGAACTTACACATTCAAGATTATTTCCATAATTATCTTTCAGCGTGATAATGAGCGTATAAAGTTCCGGTGTCTCGGCACTCCATCTTCTTACATCAGGGAATTCCTTTTCAAAGTCAGTCTCAGTAATGGCAGCTGAGAAAGTAACATTTTTTGATTCAGAGTAGATTTTCTGATCATTTTCAAAGAGTGATGCTTCAACGCTGAAGTCTTTTGCCTTGTTATCGATATTTGCAAGAGTGACCTTCAGATTCATTTTGCCGTCCTTATAGTTGTTTACAAGGTCAGCCACCGCAAAGAAATCCCTGATGTATGTTTTCGGGCGTGCGTGAAGGAAGACACTTCTTTGGATACCGCTCAGTCTCCAGAAGTCCTGATCCTCAAGATAGCTTCCGTCGCACCATCGGTAAACCTCGACAGCCAGTGAGTTATTACCTTTTTTCAGGTACTTTGTAATGTTAAATTCAGCTGGTGTTTTGCTGTCCTGGCTGTAACCCACAAGCTGTTCATTCACCCACACATAAAATGCCGAGCTGACTGCCCCAAAATGAAGGAATACTTCCTTGTCATTCCAGTCGGCCGGAACCTTAAAATATCGCTTATATGAACCGACAGGGTTCCAGTTATGATGGATATATGGAGGATTTTTTTCAAAGCCAAATCCGATATTTACATAAATCGGCACGTCATATCCTTTCATTTGCCAGTTTGAAGGGACCTCAATATCATCCCAGTCTCGAATGTCATAATCATCCTTAAAAAACCAGAATGGCCGCTCATCAGGAGATTTAACCCAGTGAAATTTCCATATTCCGTCGAGCGACAGATAGTTCGGTGATTTTTCCTTTATCCCGTCAAGAGCAGATAGTTCATCCTCAAAACTTATCAAAGTGGCATGAGGATCTTCACGGTTCTGTTGAAACATTCCCGGGTTTTCCCAGTCACGCGGCTCCTTTTCGGTAAAGGCCACATCTTCATATTTACTGTAGCGTTTGCACGACATTATTGCAATCAACATTATAAGAGCAAAGACTGTATATCGTTTCATTTCACTAATTTTTTTGTCCAGGATAAAGGTAAGAAATTTTGAATGCCTGCAGAATGAATCAGATCACCTGAAGTCATATAAATTATCAGAACAGGCCGGTGATACGGCCTTCGGGATCGATATCAATTTTTTCAGCAGAAGGTGTGGCAGGAAGTCCCGGCATTCTCATTATCGTGCCTGCAATCGGAACAATAAATCCTGCTCCTGATGAAAGCTCCACTTCCCTTATTTTAACAGTGAATCCCTGCGGCCGGCCTCGTTTCAGAGGATCATCTGACAAAGATTTCTGGGTTTTGGCTATGCAGACCGGAAGGTTTCCGAAGCCAAGCTGGTCTATTCTGTCGAGCTGGCTTTTTGCTTTAATGGTATATTCAACATGATCTGCACCATAGAGTTTTTTGCATATAGTTTCTATCTTTTGTTCAGACGGCCATGATAATTCATACAATGGTTTAAAGCAATCGGGGCAGTCACTCACTGCTTCCAGAACCTTTTCAGCCAGATCAATTGCGCCATCTCCTCCCCTTAGCCATGATTCGTTTACTGCCACTTTAATGCCTTTAGTTGCACAATGGTCGATAACCAGCTGAATTTCCTTGTCAGTATCAGTATCGAACCGGTTGATTGAAACAAGCGGCCTGAAGCCAAAATACTTCATATTTTCAATATGTTTGTCGAGGTTGTCGAATCCCTTTATCAGAGAAGCTTCATCCTCCGACTGCAATGCTGACAGTTTAGCTCCTCCGTGATACTTCAGTGCCCTTATTGTAGCAACTATTACTACGGCATTTGTCTTCAGATTTCCCACCCTCGATTTGATGTCAAAGAATTTTTCAGCACCCAGTTCACTTGCAAAACCTGCTTCAGTAACCACATATTCACTCAATGACAGGCCTGTTTTAGTTGCTATAAGAGAGTTGGTTCCCTGAGCGATGTTTGCAAAAGGGCCTCCGTGTATTATAGCGGGTGTCCCTTCAAGAGTCTGAACCAGGTTCGGTTTAATGGCATCCTTCAGAAGGGCTGCCATTGCGCCATTAGCCTTCAGTTCACGGGCAAAAACAGGTTTGTCAGAGTAAGTAAAGCCAATAAATATGTTTCCGAGTTTCTCTTTCAAATCTTTCAGGTCCCTTGCCAGGCATAGTGTGGCCATCACCTCTGATGCGGCTGTAATATCGAAGCCCGACTGTCTGGGCACTCCTTCGGTGGTACCTCCAAGACCAATTACGATATCTCTCAAAGAACGTTCATTCATATCCAGAACCCGTTTCCAGCTGATGGTTCGGGGATCTATACCAAGGTTTCCATCTTTCAGCTGGATATTATTATCAATAAGTGCGGCAAGGAGGTTGTGAGCTTTCTCAACAGCAGAGATATCTCCGGTGAAATGGAGGTTAATATCTTCCATAGGTATTACCTGGGAATATCCGCCTCCGGCAGCACCTCCCTTTATGCCAAAAACCGGTCCGAGTGACGGTTCGCGAAGAACCACAGTGGCTTTTTTACCGAGTTTGTTGAGCCCCTGGGCCAGGCCTATTGAAGTGGTGGTTTTTCCTTCACCTGCAGGTGTGGGAGTGATGGCAGTGACAAGTATCAGTTTTGCTTTTGAGGCACGTTCCTCATCAATAAACCTTAGAGGTATTTTCGCCTTGTATTTGCCATAAGGTTCCAGTTCACCGGGATTAATGCCCAAAATTTCACCTATTTCAGCTATTGGTCTTATTGGAGCTTCCTGAGCAATTTCTATGTCCTGTTTCATATAGATAGAGTGTTAGATTTATTTCTGCTTCAACGTTTGTAATTTAACAAATGTTTTGATAAATCAGGTAATGGTTTTGCTAACTTTCAATAAATTCAACAGGATCAGCAACCTTTGGATGGCATCTAATCATCACCTGATGAAAAGGCAAAAAATGTCTTTCCATTTCAAAGCGCCGTAGGTGCGGCCTGAATGTAGCACTCAGACCCCCTCTTCATCTATAAAAAAAATACCATAAACAGTCCGCCCCTAAGTGGCTAATCTTCATCACAGAAT
>JABUEV010000121.1 GCA_013314865.1 Bacteroidales bacterium
ATACTGTTTTGTCCTTTCCTGCCGCCGGAACTGAAAAATAGACAGGGCTGGTTGTGTTATATCTCCACAGTACTTTCTGTTCTGCCACGCTCTTAAGATTATGATCCTTTCTGATTTTAAAAGATCCATTATCCGGAATGATATTTCCGTCTATGGTTGTGACCAGATTTATGTATCCTTCCAGTGCCCGATAGCCATAATTTACTGCCATACCGGTATCATACTCATAAACCCCTGCACGGGGATACCCGTCAACTCCCTGACCAACTTCAACATTAAGGTATACCTTAGGAGGTTTTGGAGGAATTTCATCCTTGTCTTTATTGCACGAAAAAATGAGAAACTGGAGTACAATTATTACGGCAATCATAATCGGTGATTCCGGGTCCATCAGGTAATTGTGCTGAAATGATAGCCGTAATTTCATCAATCACATTATTATGACCGCAATATCAAAGATAAGAAATAATTAAAGAAGCATTCATGGCAGTCCTGTTCGACTCTGAAAAGCATTTTTCATATCATTTCCTGCAGGCAATAAGATCCTATTATGTACGTTTAATTTCAAGGCTTAAATCGGATTCTCCGGAATCAACACATCAATGTCATGAGATACATCTACATACTGCTCTGTTTGGCTCTGCTGGTAAATCTCTGTTCAAAAGATGATAACCGTAAGATTGGATTTACCTATAATTTTGAAACAGGCATGGATGAATGGACTGTTGGTTATTCAGATTATCCGGCAGGACTTTCTGCCGACGACAGTCTGACCCTTTATGAAATGTCATACGGACATTCATTTCTTCCTCCAACAATTGTGCCCCCTCAGGGAGGAATAAGAGTCAGGGGACATAACAGAAGCGACGATCTCTTTATGTTTATTAAAAAGGAGATAAACGGTTTGTCAACCGACACTTATTATGCTGTCAGTTTTGAAATTGAGATTGCTTCCAATGCCCCGACCAATGCATCCGGGATAGGCGGAGCACCGGGAGAGGGAGTGACAATAAAGGCCGGTGCTGTGGATCATGAGCCGGAAAACATAATTGATGCCGGTAACTGGTATCGTCTGAACATCGACAAAGGGAACCAGCAGCAGGGAGGGGAAGATGTTGCCATACTCGGCAATATAGGGGTTTCAGACACAACAACAGTTTATACCCTGATTGAACGGAAGAATTCAATTCCTCTTGTTAAAAAAAGTGACAGTTCAGGAAACCTGTGGGTGATAATCGGAACCGACAGCGGATTTGAAGGATTAACAGAGCTTTATTATTCAGCCGTTAAAATAGTCTTTGAGGAACAATAAATCGCCTTAAATGACCCCCAACCCGGGATGGTTGAATATTACCTGTAAAAAAATAGAATGTCAGTCTGAATGTCATTGCGGCTTTTTATATAAAACAGCCATCATAATCAGTCACGGGATCATTTTGTGACAGGTCAATTACCCTGTGAAAGCCGGGATTCCCGTTTTTATGAGTTGCTGTTCCTGCATTGTAGCATCGCGGAATACCCCATGTGCCGTGCAATATCTTTCCGGCTGAGGTTTTGCTTCTGTGATAGTGACCAAAAAGAAGAACATCAATCTTGTTTTCTATTATGTCTCTGAGATCATCACTGTCTTTCAACTGCCGTCCTAATTTGAAGTCAAACGGGTGATGATGAAGGTAAACAACTTTCTTCAGGTTTCTGACAGAAGAATCCTCAAGTATCTTTCTTAGGCGCTCAAGCTGTTCCCTCCCAAGTTCTCCCTGTGCCAGCACTCTGTCATACCAGTTAAGTTCTTCAGCAGTTGAATCAAGTCCGATAAATGCCGTTTCTTCAATAATATCAAGTTTCGGATATGTAATTCCCGGATCACCGTAAAATATCTCCTTGAATATTCTGACATTTTTAACATTTCCGACAGTACCGGTTCCATAGTCATGATTACCGGGTACAACAAGCACATGGTAGCCCAGTGTTTTAAGGTTCTCAATCGCCGATGCAGCTTTTTCCCTTTGATCAGGCTTGTTGACATTATCAGCCAGATCCCCGGTTATTACAATCACATACTCTTCAACTGGCTGCATCCTCCTGGCAATATTTAAGATTATGGTTTCAAACTTTTCTGCACAATCCTTATGGCCGATATGCAGATCTGAAAGGTGAATAATCTTTTTCATTCCGGAATTGTTTTATTCATTCAGTTGGGGCTGTACCTTAGTTCCTGACGGCTTGATGAAAACATTTTATATCAGCAATATATTTCTTTCAGTTCATGTATACGGCTGGCAATTGGTACACTGAACTGACATTTTCCTGTGCATGAATTGCAATTTTTGCAGACATCAAGACCTTTGCCGGCCTGGATTGAAGAGAGGGTCTGTTTAGCCATCAGAAGATTCCCGTACGAAATTGAATACATGTGAGTTCTCATGAGCGAAGGTATGTCTGCCTTTTGAGGACATGAATCCACACAGTGCCTGCATTGTCTGCATACAGACCTGATTGCCATTCTGACCTCCCTGCTTTTCAGAAATTTTTCCTCTTCTTCTGTAAAGCTAAGGTTGTAAGCAACAGCAACATCTTCGTTCAACTGGGGGAATGTGGTAAATCCCGGTACAGCAGTTGTAATATATTCATTATTCAGTGCCCATTTCAAGAGAGCAGTATTCATCAGTGTCCCTTCGAAATACTTTTGTTGTTCAACAGGAAGATCCTGTTTATACCAGCCCTGCTGGCACTGTGTCTTCATTGCCACCAGTCCGATTCCAGCCTCATGGGCAATACGAATGGCTTCGGCTACTCTTGTATCGTTGCTTAATCCATAATGGTACGATAAAAGCACAACATCATAGAATTTTCTTTTTGCTGCATCTGTCAGCTGGTCAGGCCAGTCAACATGGGTTGAGAAACCAGTAAATCTTATCTTCTTTTTTGCTTTGAGTTCCGTAAAGGCGTCAAGTATGTAGCGGTCGTTTATCTGTTCCACCGACTGCATGTCGTGATAGTAAAGAATATCAACATAATCCATCTGGAGCCTTGAAAGACTCTCCTCAAACCTTTGGAGAAACATTTTCTTTCTTTCCTTACCCCTTGGTGGAAGCGGACTTGGCAAAAGGATTTTAGTGGCAATGATTGCTTCATTTCTGGTTACATTCAGTTCACGCAGGACAGAACCTACCATTTTTTCATTATTTCCGTTCTGATATACCCATGCAGTGTCAAACATTCGTATGCCTGCCTCCCATGCTCCTCTTACAAGTCCGGGATTATTTGCATTCATGACACCCATGCTTACCACAGGCAGGGAGATGCCTGTTCTGCCCAGGGTTCTACGGATCATCTTTTCCTGGTTTCCGATAGTTCTTCTTTCCGAAGAGGAAGCGATTACCGTTGCTGATGAAATGCCAAGTACATTCATAGCCGCAATCTGCCTGGCAGAGCTGGTTAAGAATTTTCTTCTGTCCATTTTTAATGATTTATTTTATGCTGATGATTTCGTCATAAAAATAATCCGAAAGGGTTAATCTCCATCTCACTGATTAAAAATTTTCTGTAAAGATGATTATTACCTAGAAAGCAATTGCCAGTTGCTAATCCTTGAATCCTTCCTGCCTCAATCAGTTAATCAGCATTTAATTGTTATTAGATCGGGTTGACGGCCGGATTGATCATCAACCGGCAGGTCATAAGA
Source organism: Bacteroidales bacterium (assembly GCA_013314865.1). Lineage (GTDB taxonomy): Bacteria > Bacteroidota > Bacteroidia > Bacteroidales > VadinHA17 > LD21. The sequence continues at coordinate 3,686 of JABUEV010000121.1, forward strand.
TAATTTTATTTGTAAGGGAATCAGGATTTTCGTGATGATAAATATAAGTCGGGAGCTTTATTTCTGCCATTGAAACCTTACTGTCTCTGATTCTCTCATAAAGGTCATAGTCAGCAGCAAGCATTATATCCCTGAAACCTCCGAGAGAAAGAAGAAGTTCTCGTTCAACAATAAAAGTCCCGCTTATCATACATTCATCAAGCCTTATTTTTACCGAGGGATCGTCTTTATCAGGCACATAGGGATTTCCTAAAATTTTAGCTCCACCATATAGAAACTTCACTTCAGGATTTTTTTGAAGGTACACCTTTCTTGATTCAAGGTGGACTGGGTCATATTCATCGTCTGAGTCAAGAAAGGTAATATACTTTCCACATGAGGCTTTTATTCCTGTATTTCTTGATAAAAGAAAACCGCTGTGGGATTTTCGGATATATTTGACGCCAGGATAAGGCTTCAGAAAGGGCAAAACTCTGGAGTAAGTATCATCTGTGCTTCCATCATCTACTATGAGAACTTCCCAGCTTGTTTCAGTCTGGTTTAAAAGGGAGTTTAAAGCTCTTGTCAGAAGTTCTGCCCTGTTATAAGTAGCTATGACAACAGAAAAGAATGGATATGATGATTCGTTTTCAATTCTGCTATTATGACTGATAGTCCCGCTCATGCCGGAAATAAACTACCTTAAAGATTGAACATAACAGGCCACCTCTCGGATTGCATGTATAAATTTAATAAATTCTTCCATAGAAGGTATAATTTTCTAATTTTGATGATTTAATAAATAACCTTAATATGCAGAAAAACCAAAGAGGGTCAGGCAAGCTGGCAACGGGCATCTCTCTGGGGATAGCAATTGGAGCAGGTCTTGGTGTGGCAATTGGATCAGTTACAAGGGAAGTCGGAATGTGGCTGGGAATAGGCGTAGTATGCGGGATAGCTTTCGGTGTGGCTTTTGCTTCAATGCTCGAGAAAAAAGACAAGGAGTGACTGGCGACCTCAGTTTTTGTGATTCTTATCTTGATTAAGGGACTGAGAGACTGAGAGACTAAGGGACTAAGGGACTAAGAGACTAAGTGACTAATGGACTAAGAGATTGATATAAAGGAGGCTATCGGGGCTGGTAAAATAATGACTTATTAACCCTCGACTGCAAGACTTCAGGACTCCAAGACTGCAAGACTAATTGAAATCAAAAGTCCCGATTTGTAGAAAGAAAAACCTGATCAACCTGGCTATTGAATGTCCGGACAGAGAAAGATCTTTATAATACCGGCACTGCTTATAAAAGCAATCCGCACAGTAATTTCAGCTGTGGCCGGTTTTGTCTTTGGATCGATAGCCGGATGGATATATTACGGATTTCTACTGGCTGTCAATGCAGGCAAAAAGAGGCATTCTCTCTCTCCTGACATTACAAACAAATTGCAAAAGTGGTATCCTTCTGTTGATCTGGGTAAAGTCAGAATTGTCGGCAGTGCGAAGGGCGTGCCCAGGGGCAAAACAGCTGTAACCCATGGTAATAGCATCTTCATCGGGGAGAAATTTTCTGAAAATAATTGTAACAATTATGAACTTCTCCTTCATGAGCTTGTCCATGTTGAACAATATAAGAAATACGGCAAAGGGCTCTTTTATATTCTTTACGGATTTCAGTACCTTAAAGCAGGATTTTCATATCATGGGATAGAGCTTGAAAAAGAGGCCTTTAATTATGAAAGAAGGCAGAGCAATCAGTCGCAGGAGGTATGGTAAAACTAATCGTATGTGTCGGGATTAGGTCTTCTGGTCTGCTGGTCTTCTGGTCTGCTGGTCTGCTGGTCTGACAAATTAAATTTTTAAATCTTCAAATCCTCATGTATTCAAATCCTCACATCCTCTAATCCTCACATCTTCTAATCCTTAAATTCATATATTTGCTTTCATGTCTGACTGGAAAAGAGTTTTTGCAATAATATTCACGGGTCAGCTGTTTTCGACACTAAGCAGTTATGTTGTCGGGTATGCTGTAATTTTCTGGCTGAGCATAAAGACCGGGTCGGCACAGGTTCTGGCATATGCCACTATTGCCTCACTGCTCCCTCAACTTGTCCTTGGTATGTTTTCGGGAGTATTTGTTGACCGCTGGAACCGGAAAATGATAATGATAATTGCAGACCTGTTCATTGCATTATGCACCCTTGCGATTGCAATTCTGTTTTTTATAAATGAGGTCAGAATATCCTATATCTACATTCTTCTTGTGATGCGATCTGCAGGAATGGCATTTCATGTGCCTGCCCTTCAGGCATCTATTCCTCTTATGGCACCTGAAGACCAACTTATGCGCATAGCAGGTATCAACAATATCATACAGGCAGTAAGCACTATAGCCACTCCTGCCCTGGCTGCACTTCTTATCAGCCTGTTCGATATGACATGGATAATGCTGATTGATGTTGCAGGGGCACTGATCGCATCGATAACGCTAATGATGGTGCGTATACCCGATCCTGAAAAGAAAAGTAATCTTAAGCCTCATATTTTCAGAGAACTTATTGAAGGTATGAGGGAGATTTACATTAAACCCGGATTAAAATGGATGTTTATTCTGACGGTGACTGCACATGTTTTTATAATGCCAATAGCAGCAATGTTTCCACTTATGACGCTTCAGCATTTTTCAGGCACCACCTACATGATGAGCCTGGTGGAGATTGCCTGGGGAGTTGGCACTCTGCTTGGCGGGACACTCCTGGGGTATCCATGGCTGGGAAATTATAAAGTCACACTTATAAACCTGATGTACATAATAATGGGACTTACAATTTTCACTTCAGGATTACTGCCTCCCTCAGGGTTTGCCATATTTGCAGCCATTACTACCGTTGGCGGCATTTCTGTTGCCATTTATTCAGGAGCCTTTACAGTTTTACTCCAGACCATGGTTGAGTCCTCAGCCCTTGGAAGAGTGTTTTCTCTTTATACGAGTCTTACCTTGTTGCCCTCAATGATCGGTCTTATGGCCACAGGATTTATTGCCGACAGCATCGGCATCGTAAACGCCTTTCTGATTGCAGGTTCTGCAATTGGATTAATGGGAGCCGGAGCATTTTTTGTTCCTGAAGTGGGAAGAATGGTTAAATCGGAGGTGAGACAGTGATTGGTGATTGGTAGTTCAAAAGCAGTATCGGGTATTCGGTATTCGGTAATCGGCAATTAGTATTCCCTGCCTGCCTGCTGACGCAGTCAGTCAGGCAGGGGTATTCAGTATTCGGTAGGCGGTAGGCTATAGGCAGAAGGCAGACGTAGTAGACAGAAGGCAGTAGGCTATAGGCTGAAGGCACCAATAAGATATCTAATATCAACCAGCAGACCAGCAGACCAATAGACCACCGACTGCATAAGCTTGGCTGGCGTTAATTGCGAACTGGTGCCATGTATTGATTGCTGTGATAAGCAGTATCCACCGAATGTATATGGCAATACGCCTGAACAGGAAACTCAGAGTGAATTTTTA
>JABUEV010000122.1 GCA_013314865.1 Bacteroidales bacterium
AACCAGGAATATCAATCCGGCAATTATAAAAAGCCAGATTTTAACAACCGGCATTTCTTTATGTTTAAGCTCCTGGCTGATAACATCAGACTTAATTCCGGTTAAAACGTAATAAAGAAACAAACCAAAGAAAATCAAAAGAATAAGTCCGTCGAAACGTGACAGCACCTTATTTTCTGACAGAAAGCTATTGGAAAGCAAAAAAAGTATAATTACTGCCATAAGTGAAAAAGGTATTTCCCTCCGTACAGTACCTGAGCTGACAACAAGCGGGGTAATTAATCCGGCAATACCCAGTATCACATAAAGGTTGAAGTTATTACTGCCAATAATATTCCCGTAGACGATATCTCCATTTCCCTGGAAAGCTGCAAAAGTATTTACCACAAACTCAGGCATAGATGTACCGAATGCAATAACAGTCAGTCCGATTGCCAGATCCGGAACTTTATACCTGCGTGCCAGGGCCGATCCGCCGTCCACCAGCCAGTCAGCACCTTTAATCAGTAATCCCAGTCCGAGACATAATAGAAAAATTTGGAGAATCATTTTTTAAGGTTTTATTATCACAATTTATCGATTGATAACAGGCCGCTTCTGAGGAGTCGATTCTTAATTCTATTTATTGTGGAACATGGGACATACCTTAACGGCCTTTCTGTTTAACATCCTTTTTAAGATAGTCCTTTATTATTTTTCCGAAGATTTTATCTTTTCTCCTTCTCTCAGCAACGGTCGATTCAAAATATTCTTTTTCGCGCCGCATTTTGAGGTAGTTGGCGTATGAGGCTTTATCTATCACGCCATTTTCAACTGCCTCTATGACTGCACACCCGGTCTCAGATGTGTGAGTGCAGTCACTGAACTTACATTTGTCTGACAATTCATAAATCTTGTCGAAAGTTGATTCAAGTCCTTCAGCGGAATCAGCAATGCCGACTTCCCTCATACCCGGGTTGTCAATCAGAATTCCGCCATTTTCAAGAATGAACAATTCCCTGTGACTTGTTACATGCCTGCCTTTGCCGGTGCTCATGCTTATGGATTCCGTGCGCATTAATGTTCTTCCGGAAAGATTATTCAGAAGCGTCGATTTCCCTACCCCTGAAGAACCAAGCATGCAATATGTCATCCCTTTTTTTATTGTTTTCTTCAATTCTTCATAGCCCTCTTTTGTCTCGTTGCTTATTTCAATGAAAGGGACATTTTCAATACGGGTTTTAATGCTTTCCCTTATTTCCGTTCTGCGGGCTTCATCAGCCAGGTCGGTTTTACTTATTAAGATTACCGGCCTGACACCTGATGAGTTGCAGATAGTAAGGTATCTTTCGATCCTGTTGATGTTGAAATCCCTATCGGCAGACTGGACAATAAAGGCATAATCAATATTGGTTCCGATTATTTGCACCTCTCCGTATTGGCCAGGAGCCTGTCTTTTAATAATTGAAAATCGTGGAAGTATTTTGTGAATAATTGCAAAATCAGAATCATAAACCGACATTAAGACCCAGTCGCCGACTGCGGGAAAATCTTCCCGTCCGCGTGCAGTAAACCTCATATTTCCGGTAATTTCTGCCTCAACCTCACCTTTAACTGATGTCACAATATAGCGTTCCTTATGTTCCACAGTTACCCTGCCTTTCTCAAATTCTGTCAGACCATTGTATGATATGAATTTGTCATATTCGTTCCTGTATCCGAGATCTTCGAGTGTCATTTTGATTGTTTTAATCTTGCCTTTTAACAGATTGAACAGAAAACATTGATAACATCCTGCCTATTTCAATTTGAATGTAAGTCCAGCGTTAATTCTGAACCCTGTCCATCCTGTCTTTACAGGTATTTCATTGACTGCTACAACAGCGTATTTATTACCTTTCAGATGGAGTTTGCTTCCGGTGTCATATAAATAGCCGCAGGATACAGTTCCTGATAATTTATCAATTATCGGTATGGAAGCTTTAATACCGGCCGACACCGGTACAGATACAGCAAAAAATGATTCTGAACTTTCCTGCTTAATATCATAAACTTCCAGTTTTTCTTTCATCTTCAACTTTGTGAAGATAGCACCTGTCTCTAAGTACAGTGAAACAGAAAAGAAGCTGTTTCTTTCAATAACAGTTTCAGGTTTTATTCCTATGAAATGTCCACTGGCGATCTGGTCGAAGTAGTAAAAGCCTGAATAATCTTTTTGCCCGATCCTTGAGCCGGTTGTCGTGTATTGATATTGAATTCCAATAAGGTAATTATCAGATAATGAATAGTTAAAAGATGCTCCCATATAAAATCCGGGATTGAAATTATCAACCTTTACAATGTCAAAAGGGAGTGAATTTGTTTGCTGATTATTTAATTCCTTCAGATTATCCATGCTGAATGTCGCCAGGCCTCCATACAAACCAATAGAGCTTTGAGAAACTAACTCTAATGGCATTATTATTAAAATTACAAAGAAAAAATATTTGAATGGTTTCATAAATCTCAGAATTCAGGAATGTTAAGCTGACGCCCGGAAGTAATAATGTGGTTTTTGAAAATTGTATACTGGCTGGTGCCAAGAATCAGGGTTTTCAATACCTGGCCAGTATTAATATCAATAATACTATACTCAGGGCCAAAGTCTGTTGAGTGAAGCATTACGTTTCTTTCAGGATCCGTTGAATTAAAGTATCCTCCCGGCAAGGGAAACTGCGATACAAGTCCAAAATCAGAAGTTCTTCTCTTTATGACAGAGTCATAAGTAACTAAATAGATAAACAATCCATCTATTGAAAAGAAAACATAAGCATAAGAAATCTTTTCATTTCCGATGGCTTTCCATCCGGAGGTTTCAATAGAAAAGTAAGTTATATCAGATGCTCCGGTACGGGTTGCCATTTTTGTTCCGTCAGGTGAAATTTCAAGAATGAAATTAGTCCAGACAGTTAAGGGTATGGTATCTTTGTTGACAAGCTGTCCTGTAGCAGTGTCATAAAGATAGACCTGATCTATTCCGTCAGTTGTCAGGAGCCTGTTGTTATCTGATAGAGACAGCCCTGTTACAGATCCGGGATATGTAACGGGAGGTGCAGTAAATATTCTTTCTGTAGCGAGGTCATTGGTTCTGATGATGTGAAAATTTTCCTGATTATTTAAATAGGCAAACCTGCTTCCATCGCTTGAGACAGCAACCAGTTCGGGATTATAGATATTCCCGGGGATAGTTGCGTCATATCTTTTTTCATCGGGCAGGTATCTGTAAATATTGTTATATGTCGCGAGCAGGACGAAATCGTGTTCGCTGACAGTTTTGGCTGTGGAGAATATCGGAATATCAGCCCTGGTGTAATGAATATATTCGGTAAACTTAAGTTTATCAAAGTCAGAAATATCAACTCCTTTAGGAATGATGGCGAGACGCAAAATAATTCCGTTACCAAATCCGGTTTGTTGAAACGTGACATGATTTGCTTCGGCATCAGTACTTTGGTATGATTCAATGGGCAGCAATCCGTAGCTGGTATATACGTAATACATTCCGAACAATTCAAGATTTTTGGCTTTGTCCCATCTTACATCAAGAGTTCCGTCATCATGCCAGTCTGCAGTAATGCCTGTTAAGTTGTCCTGGAATAAACAGGGCAGACCATCATAATTTCCATAAGGAGTTACAATTATTATCTGATATTCTGCGTCCTGCCCTTCCCAGAATGACCTGTCAGTATAAGTTGACTGGAGCGGATTCGTGATTTCAGCAATCTTCTCCTGTGCCTGCTGGTATGGTTTAAATTTTCTGAAAATAATATATCTGTTAAAATTAGGATGATTAAACGCAGGCCAGGATAATTTCAAACCCTCCGGATTGTGAACCTTTTCAAACTCAATTAAAAATGGCCCCTGAGGGAGTGCCTGGTCTATTATTACCGGCCAGTCAAGTTCATAAATATACCCTTCTGCACCAAGTTTGTCTGCAATGCTTCCTGTGCCTGATGAGGTGATAAGGACAATATTAAGATTGTATTTCCCGGCAGGAAACTCGTCAGGATTTATGCTGAAGGAAAATGACTGGGGATTTTCAACAGTATAATTATGAAGTACCTTATCTCCAATACTGATTGTAACAGATAAGATTTTATTCTGTGTGCCGCTTACAGTGTAGGTGAAGTCAGTGGTATTACCGATCTTAATGGTATCATTATATCCGTTCAGGTTTATTGTAACGGGAGGGCCCTCATTGGATGGTCTTTCAATTTCGGTGATGGGAATATCATGCGGCTGAAATTCACATGATACCATAAAAAAAGAGAAGATAAATGTTATTGCCGGAATGGCAAGCCTGAAATTTTGCATTATTTAAAAATTCATCTGATTAAGCCCGGAAATATAATAACGAACTTAACTATTTATTATGATTTTCGGCCTTTTATTTTCTCAGGAAGATTAATTAAAAGGTCAATTACTTATTATAAAATTCACAAACCTTCTTAAATACCATGTCAAAATCTTCTTTAACTTTTCCTGACCTGTCATTATTGAACGGGAAAGGGTTTTCATGTATGTAAGGCCTGTCAAAATCAAGTTCATCAACTTTTATATTAATATCGCGGTATGCTCCTTTGAGTGTATTGATAACTTCAAATGAAGGTATGACGCGGTCTTTCATGAGTGTTATTGCATAAATCTGTTTTTCGTATTTTTTCAGCAACTCCTCCCTGAAACTTCTCATTTTCTGATAATCGAGCATGGAGTAGAAAACTTTGCCCTCAAGATGATCCTGTTTTATATAATGATTCAGCAGATTGTCTTTCTGAATTATTTTGTCAAAATGTTCAATTAGGTATGAATACAGGGCAACGTTAGCTTCACTGTCGAGAATGAATTTTGATACAGGTGAAAGACGGTTGAATGCAGCACCACTGCAGAACAGACATACTTTGGTGCGCGAAAAATAATCGTTGTGGTTTGTCAGTTTCAGTAACATCGACAGGAATCCGCCGATTGAATAAGAGAAAATATCAAACTCAAAATCCTTGCTTATCAGTTCATGATTTCCTGACTTGCAGTTTTCTATAAAGTGAATGACATCATAATAGGTCTGAAGACCTGACCATATAAAACGCTGAGGCATTGAATGAAGCCGGATGCTGATGGCTACATTTGACAATGTGCATTGTACTATATTCGGATACCTCTCCTTCCTCTGCTCGCTTAACCTGAACATTTCCCTTACACTGCTCCATGATTTCGGAGCTCTCTGCATGTGGAATGCAATCGGAAAAAGCACTACCGGACTGCCTGTACCCCTGCATATTGCATCGGCCCATGGCAGATATTTGCTCCAGTCTTTTTCGTTAAAGCCGTGAAAAAGGAATACCACTTTTCGTGCTTTTTTAAGTCCTTCCGGCTTAACGATCTGATAATTGAAATGTCGGTTCTCCTCAACAGAAATATCCTTAATATTCACGCCGTCATTTAAGTTTCCGAGATCGGTATAAAAAGGGAAATTGTTCTCTAGATCTGAATCGTGAATTTCGCAATGATAGTTTTCAGCTCCCGGAAGTATTTTATGTGACAGTGATTCAAAACTGAATTCCTGAATTTCTGTTTTACTATTCATATTTCAACCAATAAATAATAACCCCGATTTTTCAGGGGCTGTGCATAAAATTGCAAAATGCAAAGAAACAACAATATTTCAAACCTTCGTATCCTGTTCATCTTTGCTATCATCATGAAAAAACAACCGGGCTTTTCCCTGTAAAAAGATCCTTGATAAGCAATCCCGGTGTTATTGTTATCGTTGCCGATAATTTTAATGCCTTAATAAATTAAGTTTTGATGAAAATATTCTGAAGAGTTTATAATCTTGAGAAAGACATGAAAAAAATAATATCCATTTTTTTCACAGAGGATTTATGCTCTTTTTCACTTCATATGTTACCCATAAATATCCGTTTTTCAGTGTTTCGCAGTTTTTAAGACTGAGGTCAATTTTTTTCTCAACTCTTTCAAACAGATTCTGCGAAAGCATTCCGAGTATTTCAGGAGAGATAATCAGACTGATTTCATCGACCAGATCGTTATTCAGAAGGACGTTACCCAGCCTGCTTCCCGTGTCAACCAGAATTGTACTTACAGCATACTTTTCAGCCAACTGACGCACAGCTTCCCGGTAGTCCACATTATTTTTACCTGCAATGATATAATCATATTGCCTCTGATCCAGATATTTTAAATAATCGGCCGGTGTTGTTTCAGACACAAGTATTATGACATCGCGGCAATACTCAAACCTGCGGTAGTGATGCAAAAGGCCTTTCAGAATCCCTTTCGAATCCGGTATGACCCAGTAAGAAAGTGATTTATCCCTTAAGGGTTTGACGAAATCAGCTTCTGTTTCCTGCTGTCCGGTATCTCCGTACGTTTCAATCCCGGTTTTGGCCGTATTCGAACCGGCCATGTAAACATCAGGCTTGTATGAATTTACAATCCGGTAGTGCTCTTCCATGTCCGGTGTCAGCCCAATAAATGAGCAGTCGAGACTTATTGAATTATGCAGAATTATCCTTGTTTTCATTTCAGTCTGGATTTACTGTTTTCAGAAATACCCCTGCCGGTAAGACAGGTTTTTATTTTGTTGAAAGAAAGACCTTCAAAGTAAATCTTTCTCTTTAAATTCTGCAGCAAAATAAGCGATTTACCCGGAATCTGTACAATTAAAGTTACCGGCGAGGATTTTAAAGCTGGCAAATCCTTTCACTAAGATCGCCCGTGCGGATCAATGTTCATGACTGCTACTGTCCTATAGCCTGACTTTTGGTGTCACTTTCTACTTCAACTTTATGTCCGAGCTTCTTTACATTTCTCCCCTTGTTGAATTTGTACAGATACTGGAACTGAAACCAGTTGCCGAAATTAATGGCCGTAGTATTGGTTGAAGTGTATGCCGGTGTAGTGGTTTCAATAACCTGGTAATCTATTTTCCTGGAAAATGGCAGGAGCCAGAACAAGCCAACAGAGTGATCCTTTATCTGCCATTGCCCGCCCAATCCATAAAGTGGAATAGTGCTTGTCTTTGTCTGGGCATCGATATTCACACCGTTGTACTGCAGGTATGCAAACAGCGTTATTTTCTTCTTCTTGTCGGGATTTGCATACGCTGTGCTTGTAACG
>JABUEV010000123.1 GCA_013314865.1 Bacteroidales bacterium
CTTTAAATGTGATTCATGACGGCTTTTTCCTGTCGAAATACAGGGAACTTCACCTGTTTATTGCCGGAGCAGGATTTGTAGGATCAAGCCTTCTCAAACAACTTCAGAAGCAACAGAGTCTCCTTTTCGAAGAATACAAGCTTAAGATTAATCTCACCGGTATCACCAACTCAAGGAAGATGCTGTTTTCCATTGAAGGAATAAGGCTTGACAGATACATGGAAGAGCTGAAACAGCATGGTGAGAAAAGTGACATATCACGGTTTATTGAACATATGATAAGCCTTAACTTCCGAAACTCTGTTTTCATTGACTGCACGGCTGACAGTGATATAGCTTCCAGATATCTTGAGATTTTGAATCATTATATTTCAGTGGTGACGGCCAATAAAATTGCCTGCTCATCAGAATACTCATATTATCACGATCTCAGATCTACTGCTCATGAAAAAGGGATAAGGTTCATGTATGAAACCACTGTCTGAGCAGGACTTCCTGTTATAAAAACAATCAATGACCTGGTGGTAAGCGGTGACAGGATAATTAAGATTGAAGCTGTGCTGTCAGGAACACTTAACTTCATATTCAATAACCTTGGACCTGAAATGCCGTTGAGCAAAGCTGTAAGAATCGCCAGGGAAAAAGGCATTTCCGAGCCTGATCCGCGGCTCGATTTAAGCGGAACTGATGTGGTCAGGAAAATACTTATTCTCTCAAGAGAAGCAGGCTATCCCCTTGAAGAAAAACAGATTCAGGTGGTGAGGTTTCTTCCGGATGAATGCTTCAAAGGCACAATTGACGATTTCTTTGAAAAAGTAAGTAAATACGATAAGGAGTTTGAAGAAAAAAGGAAAGAACTTGCCGGAAAGAACAGGAGATGGCGGTTCTTTGCCACCATGGAAGCCGGAAATGCAAGGGTTGAACTTCTTGAGGTTGAAATGGGACACCCGGCTTACGATCTTGAAGGAAGCAACAATATTGTTCTTATCACTACTGAACGCTACCGCGAATTGCCAATGATAATCAAAGGTTACGGAGCAGGTGCGGACGTGACAGCTGCAGGTGTCTTTGCCGATTTGATGAGGGTCGTTAATGTATAGTAAACTATCCTGATGGCAGAAGAGAAAGTCAGATATTACTCAACAAATCTAAATTCGCCTGAAGTATCATTCAGAGAAGCCCTTCTTCAGGGACTTGCTCCTGACCGCGGACTTTATTTCCCTGTTACCATTCCAAAAATTGACAAAAATGAAGTTGAAAGCTTCAGATCTTTGAATTACTCCGAAATAGCTTTTAATATCCTGAGTCGTTTTATTGGAGATGAGGTAAACCATGGCGATCTTGAAAAATTATGCCGGGATGCATATAACTTTGAAATTCCGGTTGAAAGGATTGAAAAGAGGAAATACATTCTCAGGCTCGACAGGGGACCAACCGCGTCATTCAAGGATTTCGCGGCAAGAATGATGGGCAGGCTTATGCAATATTTCACTGAAGCTGAAAACAGAGAGCTTGTCATCCTTACAGCAACATCAGGAGATACCGGCAGTGCAGTGGCCAATGCTTTCTACGGACTGGAGAACATAAAAGTAATTATTCTCTACCCTGCTTCAGAAGTTACAGATATGCAGAGGAAGCAGATGACAACGCTTGGCAGGAACATCCAGGTTGTTGCAGTAAAAGGCAAATTTGATGACTGCCAGAGAATGGTGAAAAAAGCATTTACAGACCCTGAACTTGAAACAATAAATTTCTCTTCAGCCAACTCAATAAACATAGGCCGCCTGTTGCCTCAGTCAGTATATTATTTCTGGAGCTGGTCGAGACTTGCAAAAGATTATTATGATCAGGCTGTTTTCAGTGTTCCGTCAGGAAACTTCGGGAATCTTATGGGCGGAATAATTGCCAGGGAAATGGGATTGCCTGTAAGGCAATTCGTGGTGTCCACTAATGAAAATGATGAATTCCCTGTATATCTTGATTCCGGTAAATATAAAATTCTGAATCCTTCCAGAAATTGCATTTCCAGTGCAATGAATGTCGGACATCCGAGTAATATGGCGCGAATCTTTGCTGTCTACGGGGGAGTGATGAACGAAGCAGGAGAAGTAATAAAAGAACCTGACCTTAAAAAAATGAGGTCAGAGATGTATGCAGTCAGTGTTTCAGACAAACAGACAAAAGAAACGATAATGGACTGTTACCGGAGATACGGCGTGCTCCTCGAACCGCACGGAGCTGTAGCCTGGAGGGGACTGACAATTTTTTTGAATGAACTCAAAGATACGGCAGATGACAACCAGCTTTGCATCTCACTTGAAACTGCCCACCCGGCAAAATTCCCGAGTGAAATTGAAGAAGTTTTGAATATTAAACCTGACGTGCCTGAGCCTTTGAAAGCGGTTGAACAAAAACAGGAAGAATATGTAATTTTGGAAAATGATTATGATATTTTCAGGGACTTTATTCTGTCAAAATACAAATTATAAATAATAAAATGTTTCTACTATGTACATGATATGTTGTGATCTTGAGGGCGTACTGGTGCCGGAGGTGTGGATAAACGTTGCAAGATGGACCGGGATAGATGAGCTGAAGCTTACAACCCGTGACATAAGCGACTACAGAGCCCTTATGACCCGAAGGCTGGAAATTCTTCATCAGCACGGAATTACTATAAATGATATTCAGAAAGTCATTTCGCTCCTTGAGCTGATGCCTGGTGCTCTTGATTTTATAAACTGGCTCCACAAAAGAATGCAGATGGTTATAGTATCCGACACTTTTAGGGAATTTGCAGATCCTCTTCTTGAGAAAATGGGATGGCCGGTTCTCTTCTGCCATCATCTTACTATCGACAGTAAAGGAACCATTGTTAATTTCAACCTCAGGCAGGAAGACGCAAAGAGAAGAGTTGTCGAGAGCCTGCAGGGACTTAATTACAAGGTAATTGCAATAGGAGATTCATATAATGACATTTCCATGCTCCGGCAGGCCGATATGGGTGTTCTCTACAAGCCGCCTCAGAATGTCATTGATGACAATCCGGACATAAGAATTGTCAATTCCTATAACCAGTTAAAACATATTATTCAGGAAAAGCTTGACGAGAACAATCTTCAGTGACAAACCTGTGAAGGTTTGAGAAATATAAAAAGCCCGGTCAGGATTGCTGGCCGGGCTTCATTATTCATTTTCTTTCACATTTCACTCCCCAGAATATCAGATGCATACCTGTCTGCAATCCCCGACTGGTCCTTTGCAAGACCGGTTATCATAACCATCCTGGTGCCCTTCCAGGCCAGGAAGACTGTCCCGTTGTATTTGTCATTGAGAACAATCTTACCTTCGTCTGCTATATTCTCGTCTGAACCTACAGCCTTAAGATAGGCTTTGACAGTCTGCAGAGTACCCCCGGCAGAGGGATTTTCAAAGAGGAAAATGGAAAAGTTATCAGAACCTGCCTGATAAAGTGCTTTGAAAGCTTTGTTGAGAAAGCTGTATCCAAGAACACTCTGATTAATATATGTCTCCTCGTTGATTTTTTTTCCTTCTGACGGAAACTGCGACAACAAAGCAGGCATTTCCGTCTGACCTGGAAGCATGTCTGCAACTTTGTAGGCCAAGGTTTCTGCAACCTGAACTACCTTTGGCTTTTTGGAATACGTTCTGATTTTGACGTAATAATTTCCCTTGAAGAAATTAACTGCGCCGTCTGCAATATATCCCTGGGCGCCAAGGTTTACAAAACGGAAATTTGGTGAGCGCTCGCTTGAGTATATTCCGAAGGTATTGATATTGTCAGTATGCCGGTATATTTCCAGTTTTATAATATCTTTTCCTTTCTTGTATTCCGCCACGTGAAGATCCTGGAAACCGTAGGCAAGGTAATTATCCGCGGCGCCGTTTATAAAATCCCATAAGTTTTCAGGTACATACACAGGATAATTAGTTTTAAGGCTGAATCCCTGCATGGCAGGGTAATTCAAATCCTGAGCATAGGAGACGAATGAAAGAAACAACAATATTGAAAAAAGAGGGAAATGTCTTTTCATGGAAAATAAGTTTTAAAAAAGATCATGCTTTCATGTTAGAAATTCTGCAGGTACACTGCCAAGTCTGGAAATATCAGCTATTTTATTTCTGACATTAAAATTCCTTGAGCAGGTCACACTGCATTCATTGCAGTCTTTGCATGGATTTCCGACCACTTCAAGTTCATGCAGCAATGAATGAGCCATCAGCGGATTGGAGTACCCGTAAGCATACATGTAAGCCCTCATCAGATCAGGAATAGGAAGATTTTTAGGGCATGTCGGAACGCATTTGCTGCAACCGCCGCAATAAAGTCCCGGGTTTGCACTGTGCGCCACAAGATCATTCTTTTCCTGATCAGTAAGGTTAATATCCGAAAGCACTTTAAGATTCACCTCCAGATGATCAAAAGCAGTCATTCCTGGAATTGTGGTATGGATATCCGGATTTGACAATGCCCATTTAAGTGCGGCTGATGCGTTGACAAGCTTGCCGCCTGCCATAGTCTTCATTGCAACTATGCCTATTCCTGCTGCGGCGGCTTTCCTGATTGCTTTATTAAGTTCATCCAGGTTGTCATGACGGAAGTTGTAAGACGTAAGTATAACGTCATAAACATTCATTGAAGAGGCGGCATCGATTACAATATGTTCATTGCGGTGGGTGGAGAAGCCGGCAAATTTTATCTTGCCTTCTTTCTTCAACTGCGCAAGAGCATTTATAATGGGCTTATAATTAAGAAGTTCCACATTGCTGATATCATGAACATATAGAATATCAACATATTTCATCTGAAGACGTCCCAGGCTTGTTTCGAATCGGGCAAGAAAGTCTTCGGCGGTGGTTTGCGGCCCGGGTTTCCCTTCCCGGTCAACTCCGGCAGGTTTAACTTTTGTCGCAAGGTAAAAGGTATCTCTGGGAACATCCTTAAACAGGTTTCCGAGCATGGTTTCATTATTTCCGTTCTGGTATCCGTTAGCGGTATCGAAAAGCTTTATCCCGTTTTCGTACGCTGCTTTGCAGAGACTGGCATTGTCAGCTCTCATTACACCAAAGCTTATAACCGGAACCTTCATCCCGGTTTTACCAAGGGTCCTGGTAATTATGTTATTCTGATTCGTGAATTTTGAATCAAAAACCGCCGGGGATATCGCAAGGCCGGCTGCTCCTGTAAGTCCTGTCTTCAGGAAACCTCTTCTGTCAATTCTTTTCATATGTGACTTTTAGTTTAATTTTCTTATTCTGACTTCAATATTTGTATCTTTTAGCAATTCAATGATTTTCCTGGTATCCGTATCGCTGAAATGATAAGGATACAGGATTCCTGGTCTGAACGACCGGGCGGCATCAGCAACCATTTCGGGCGTCATGGTGTAAGGAAGGTTCATTGGCAGAAATGCAACATCAATATTTTTAAGCTGTTTCATTTCAGGAATATTCTCCGTGTCTCCTGCAATATAGAAGCGCTTGCCTCCTATAGTCAGAACATAGCCGTTTCCAACGCCTTTTGGATGAAAAGGCTGACCTTTTGCACGCTCATGAAGAATATTATATGCAGGAATAGCTTCAACGGTAATTTTATTTACATTCCTGACTTCACCCGGCTTCATTGCCTGTGCCCATTTTACCGTTGATGCTGATGCCTGGTTGCTTAGCATTACTGTCTGTTCCTTTCGGAGTTTTGCAATAAGATCCGGGTCAAGATGGTCATAATGTTCGTGAGTGACCAGTATTAAATCTGCCTTAGGAAGGTTGCTATAGTTACCTGAACTGCTGACCGGATCAATGTGTATCACAAATTCACCCCATTTGAACATCAGTGATCCGTGCCCGATGAAATATAGCTCAACATCACCTGCTGAAGTAGTGATTATGTCACTTTCAGGCAGTTTCTGGGAAAAAAGACTGAATGTCATGGCCGTAATCATTATTAAAGTTAGACTTGACTTCTTCCTCCTCATGGTCTGACTGTGTTTTCAATTTTCCCGAATATACAAATATTTAAATTATATTGTAATCAATATCATTTATGGTAATATGTTAATAATATCTAAAAAAGTTTATATAAGTTGCTACCGGATAGAAGACGACTGAAGCATCAGAACATTACACTGAAGGAACTTGTTATTATATTGGTCAAATTTGTTAAAACAACTTTTTTATCTTGTTGTTTTTTTAAATAACTTGCTCAGGAATTTGGGTTACACATTGTTAATTATTTAACAATGAAATGTTTAGGGAAATTCGTTGCTTTATCAGTTTCTGCACTGATTCTGTTTGTATGTTTATCTTACAGTCAAACCGGCAGGGTGTACAGGTACTCTTTTAAGAATTCAGCTTCAGAGGAAATTAAATCAGATGGAAATTCGGTACTTATTCAATATTCTCTACCTGAACTTATAATTGAGAACGTAACAAACTCTGCAGGAGACTTTTACAGAATCAGGATACCGGGTCATTCATCCCCGTCGGAAACAGGGAAGCCTGAGCTTCCTGTATCCAGCAGGTTGTTGGTGATTCCTGATGAAGGTACATTCGCAATAAGAATTTCGGATGTTAAATCAGAGAGGATTTATCCAGAAAAAAAAGGATTCAGGGGACTTCTGTTTCCTGTTCAGGAAGGGGAAATCAAGCAGGATCAGAAACTCAGACCAGAGTTTGCAATAGACAGAAAAATATATGCCTACACTTCTCTTATTAAATCTGATACAGTCACCGTTAGAAAAATTGGAAAAGTAAGGAACACCACGCTTGCTAATCTTGTAATTGCGCCGGTCAGATATAATCCCAAGTCCAACTTCATTGAGGTAATTACCTCGATGAAAATTGAGATAAATTTTGAAAACGGACTGACCCCGGCAGTTAAATCCCTTGCTGGCGAATCGACCCTTTTCAGCCAATCACTTGCGAAGGGCACACTCAACTATTATCCGTCGGAAGTAATAACTGGTTACTCAGACAGACCGGTAGAGATGATTCTGGTAACTGACACTCTGTTCAGGAAGCATCTTCA
>JABUEV010000124.1 GCA_013314865.1 Bacteroidales bacterium
CGCCAGCGGAACATTAGCCCTTGCAAGAAAGGACATTACATTCGACGCCAATCCGCTTGGCACACATCCTATAAGAATGATTCCTGCTGCGATTTCGGCCGGAAAATCAAAAATATTTGCAATGCCCAGAGCGACAAGTGGCATAATTGTGAACTGTGCAACAACTCCGATGATAACACCTTTCGGCATTTTTATAATTCCGGCAAAATCATTGAAACTCATCTGTGAGCCCATTCCAAACATAATCAGCTGAAGCAATGGCGTTATAAGCCTGCTCAGCCTGAATCCGCCTATCGAAATCAGGTACTGAGGGTAAAACATCGAAACTGTCACAGCAGTAAAAATCCATAAAGTATATGAGAATCCTTTCAGTTTATTGAATCCTCTGACTCCTGTAGAAAGGGCAACAAATCCGCCAATGAGAAAAATTCCGGCATATCTGGTATTTCCGGAAATAAACATTGCTACTGAAGCTGTAAAAAGCAGGGCAGAAAACAAAAGCAGTGTCAAGAATATTTTTCTTTTCATGAAAACTCTCTTAACCAGGTCTATGATTCTTCAGGGTTTAAATATAACAAAATGGTGACAACAGAAAATGGTTTTACAAATTTGAAAATGTTTGTCAACAGTTGCACTAAGGTTTAACAGAAAAATCTATCTTAGATTTTATATCTTCGCGACTTTTTAAAATTATGTTATGGGAAGAATTATAGTTATAGGAAGTTCAAACACCGACATGGTGGTTAAAGCAAAAAGGATTCCATCGCCGGGAGAAACAGTTCTGGGCGGAACATTTTTCATGAATCCGGGAGGAAAGGGTGCCAATCAGGCAGTAGCTGCGGCAAGACTGAATGGAAATGTAACATTTGTTACAAAAGTCGGCTATGATTTATTTGGTGAAAGGTCCAAATCATTGCTTGAAAAGGAAGGAATTGACACCAGGTTTATCATAAAGGATCCTGAAAATCCTTCAGGCATTGCCCTGATATCTGTGGATGAAAACGGAGAAAACTGCATAGTGGTGGCACCCGGGGCCAACATGACTCTGTCGGCCTATGATATTGATGATGAGGTTTTCAATACAACTAAAGAAGATGTTTTCCTTATGCAGCTTGAAATTCCGTTAAGCACAGTGGAGTTTGTCGCTGAGAAAGCCTCGGCCCGGGGCAGTAAAGTAATCCTGAATCCTGCTCCTGCAAAACAGCTTCCGGGTTATCTTCTCAGTTCTCTTTTTGCCATCACACCAAACGAAGTTGAGGCTGAGACATTGACAGGGATTCCCGTTGATGACCCGCTTACAGCAGGAAAGGCGGCAGACAAACTTTTCAGCAAGGGCATTAAAAATGTCATTATCACTATGGGAGCCGCAGGTGCATTTCTTCGCTCCGAAGGCATCTCACAGATGGTGCCGGTTGTTCCGGTAAAGGCGGTTGATACTACAGCCGCTGGCGATGTGTTTACAGCAGGTCTGGCCGTGGCAATCTCAGAAGGGAAAGACATACTGGAAGCCGTGAACTTTGCCAACAGGGCAGCTGCAATATCAGTAACCCGTCTTGGTGCCCAGGCATCTGCACCTTACAGGAAAGAGTTGTAAAATAATACTTATATCACATACTCTTCTGACAATAACAAAGACAATAAGCTGACATTGATTTAAACCATTTAAACTCTCAGTGAGATGAAAGGCACAACATTAACGGTTCTGGTAACTGCAGCTCTGATGATTGCCGGTTGTTCAGGCAATCCTCAAAAAAATTACGTTAAACCTGTAAAGATCATTTTTGATACTGATCTCGGACCGGACTATGATGACGTAGGCGCCCTGGCATTCCTTCATGCCATGGCCGACAGCGGTAAGGCAGAGATACTTGCCACTGTATCATCCAACCGAAATGAGCTTGTTGCGCCGTCAATTGATGTTATAAATACATACTTCGGCAGGCCAGACCTTCAGATAGGTGCCCCAAAAGGAAACGGGGCTAGTATGGGAGCCTGGCAGCACTGGGCTGACTCAATAACAAGGAAATATCCACACAGGATTAATTCTACAGATGAGGTCCCTGATGCTGTTGAAATTTACAGGAAAGTACTAAGCTCCCAGCCTGATAAAAGTGTGACTATTGTCACAGTGGGTTTTCTTACAAACCTGAGTAACCTTCTGAAGTCCGGTCCGGACTCAACCAGTCCGCTCAACGGAAGCGACCTGGTAAGAAAAAAAGTGAGGAGACTGGTCTCAATGGCCGGCAGGTTTCCTGAAGGAAAAGAATTCAACATTCATATTGACTCGGCAGCTTCAAAGCATGTATTTGAAAACTGGCCCGGTGAAATAATCTTTACCGGATTTGAGATTGGATGGGAAATCCGTACGGGACTCCGTCTGATTGCATCTCCTGTCGAGAATAGTCCGGTTAAAGATGTATTCAGGATCAGCATCCCTTTGTCGGAGGAAGACAAGTACGGCAGGATGAGCTGGGATGAAACAGCTGTTCTGATTGCGGTATATGGTACAGAAGGATTTTTTGAAACCAGGCGCGGAACAATAATCGTTCATCCTGACGGAAGCAACAGTTGGCGAGATGATCCGGACGGAAAGCATCTCCATGTGGTGCAGAAAATGCCTGTTCCTGAGATTGCCAGATTCATTGAGGACCGGATGATGCATTTGCCAATGGCTAAACCTTCAGAGGGGGGAGTACCGGAAGTTTATCTTTCAATAAAGCCTGAAGTTCTTAAGGATAAAATTGCAGGCGGATGGGCCGGTAAAATGATTGGGGTCACTTACGGTGCTCCAACTGAATTCAGGGCACAGGGGAAACCTTATGATGATTCAATAAAATGGACACCGTCAGATATTAAAGGCAGTATCTGGCAGGATGATCTTTATGTGCAGTTGACCTTTCTGATGTCAATGGACAGGTATGGGGTTGATGCCCCTGCAAAAAAATACCAGGAGATGTTTGCCAAAGCTGGATATCATTTATGGCATGCCAATATGCAGGCCAGAAAAAATTACTTTGACAGCATCTTCCCGCCTTATTCCGGTATGCCTGAATTTAATCTTCATGCCGATGATATAGATTTTCAGATAGAAGCAGACTATATAGGCTTTATGTGCCCGGGGATGCCGCAGACAGCCGTGAAACTGGCCGACAAGACAGGACATATAATGAATTACGGAGACGGATTCTACGGAGGAGTATTTGTCGCAGCACTTTATGCAGCGGCTTTCTTTGAATCCGACATATCAAAGGTTGTTGCAACTGCCATGAAATCACTGCCTCAGGAAAGTGATTATTACCGGATCATTGATGATGTGGTTAAGCTTCACAATCATTACCCGGATGACTGGCGGCCGGCCTGGCAGGAACTGGAAAGTAAATGGGGTGAAGTGGACATTTGCGGTGCAGGTAGCCCTTTTAATATCGACGCTAAACTTAACGGAGCCTATATTGTAATGGGATTACTGTATGGTGACGGTGATCCGTTGAAGACCCTTGAAATTTCAACCAGGTGCGGACAGGATTCTGATTGCAATCCGTCAAATGCACTTGCAGTCCTGGGAGTTATCAATGGCTTCAGCAATCTTCCGGCGAATATGCAGGAAGGTATAAAGGCTGTTGCGGATTCAGTTTTCATACATACTGATTATTCATTTAACAGGGCCGTCGAAAGTTCTTACAACTATGCGCTTAAATTTATAACTGAAAACGGAGGCTCAGTATCAAAGAGAAAGATACGTATTAAGAAACAGATTCCTGTTCCACCTGTGCTGGAGGTCTCATTTCCAGGGCTAATCTATAAATCCAGTATTTCCGTATTTGATAAAAATGGTTTTGTTTTAAAGGGAAAATGGAGCAATCATCCTGTCGAAACAGCTGGCGCACAAAACAGGAATTTCCAGTCAGTGTTTTCCGGGAATAAAGGTGATATTGCAGAAATAAGGTTTACCGGCACCGGTATATCTGTGTCCGGAAATTGGGTTAAGGACGGAGGAAAAGCTGATGTGTTTCTTGACGGAAAACTTCACAGGACAATAGATACCTACTATTTCTACAGCGGACAACAGCACCGCAATGTAAGCCTGTGGCATGCAACAGGACTGAATGACGGAGAACATACTGTAAGGATCATAATTAAAGGTGAAAAACGCCCGGAATCGGAAGGAACAAATGTCTATCTGACAGGTGCAACAGTCTTCACAACGGGAACTTAAAAAAATGATACCTATAAGTTCTAATTTAGTAAGCGGTTAGCGGTGATCGGTAATTGGTGACTGGTGATTGCCTGTTATTGAATGCACCAGTAGGCAGAAAGGGAATACCGAATACCCCCGCCTGACCGCGTCAGTCGGGCAGGGAGTACCGAATACTGACTACCGAATACTGATTACCGATAAGGTTATCAGATATTCACAAAAGCGCTATGCTTTGAGACGTCTACCACCTACCGCCTACCGCCTACCGCCTACCGCCTGCCGCCTACTGCCTGCCGCCCTCAGCCTGCCGCCCTCGGCCTGTAGCCTTTATCCTGCTATCATCTGCTCTCCAATGGTATGTACTCCCTTCTTCCGTAAACATTCTTGAAAGCAGGACGAATTATTCTTTTGGCTGAGAATGTGAGTTCCTCGATTCTGTGGGCACACCATCCCGATACCCTTGCAACTGCAAAGAGAGGTGTGTAAAGTTCTCTGGATATCTCGAGACAGGAATATACAAATCCGGAGTAAAAATCGACATTAATGCAAAGGACCTTGGTTGAGGTCTCACCTTTAAATATTCTGAATGCTTCAGGGGCGAGTCTTTCAACGAGTTCGTAAAGTTGAAACTCTTCCAGGTGTCCTTTCTCAACAGCGAGATCTCTTGCTTTTTCCTTAAGAATGCCGGCTCTGGGGTCGGAAATTGTGTAGACAGCATGACCTATACCGTATATCTTGCCGGAAAAGTCGTTTGCCTGTTTATTTAGTATTTTTAAAAGGTACTGCTTTACTTCTTCCTCGTCTTTCCAGTCCTTCACATTTGCCTTTATATTTTCCATCATCTGAAGGACCCTAATATTGGCTCCTCCGTGGAGAGGTCCTTTGAGTGAACCAATGGCTGAGGTCACGGCCGAGTAGATATCAGTTTCAGATGAACTGGTTACTCGCATTGTAAAGGTGGAATTATTGCCTCCACCGTGTTCTGCGTGAAGAACAAGAAGAAGGTCAAGCAAATCGGCTTCAAGCTTCGTAAATCCCCTGCTTTCACCCTTCAGAAGGTAAAGAAAATTCTCCGCAGTGGTGAGATCTTTCTGTGGATGGCGGATAGATAATGTCTTTCCCTTGTAAAGATGCCTGAGTGCCTGATATGAGTAAGCAACTATTGTGGGAAACTTGGCAATGATGTTCAGAGACTGCCTGATCATGTTATTAAGGGAAATATCATCAGGCTTTTCATCAAGTATATAAAGTCCAAGAACAGACCTTGCAAGTATGTTAAGCACATCCTTCCCTTTCATTGATAAAATCATATCCTTCACGAAGTCATCAGGAAGAGATCTCAGTCCTGCCATGTATGAAGAAAACTCCTTAAGTTCCTCTTTTGAAGGAAGGTAGCCTGTCAGAAGCAAAAATACAGTCTCATCAAATCCATGCCTGTCTTCACGCTGAAAACCATGGGTAATATCTTCGATATCAATGCCTCTATAATACAGTTTACCCGGAATAGGGATCACTTTCCCGTCTTCCTTTTTATAGCCGACAACATCACCAATGTTCGTGAGTCCGACAAGCACTCCCGTGCCGTCAGCATTACGTAGCCCCCTCTTTACATCATACTCCTCAAAAAGTTTGTTGTCGATCTGACAGGCTTCCCGCACTGCACCTTCGAGCTTTGTTATAAAACCATTCTGTTCCATTTGAGACTGATTTATTGTTCAGATATTGGAAATTATTTCATCCGCAAATTCAGATGTTTTAAGAAGAACTGCATTATCCATAAGCCGGTGAAAATCATAAGTGACTTTCCTGTTCATTATGGCAGTTTCCAAACCATTATAGATTTTTTTTGCAGCTTCCCTCCAGCCCATATACTCCAGCATCAGGGCACCGGACAGAATCACAGAGCCCGGATTAACCTTATCCTGTCCGGCATATTTCGGAGCAGTCCCGTGGGTGGCTTCAAAAACTGCATGACCTGTTTCAAAATTAATATTTGCCCCCGGGGCAATTCCTATGCCTCCCACTATTGCGGCAAGAGCATCAGAGATATAATCACCGTTGAGATTCATGGTGGCAATCACTGAATAATCCGAAGGCCTTGTCAGAATCTGCTGAAGAAATGCGTCCGTGATTACATCCTTTATAATGACTTTCCCGTCCTGTTCTGCTCTCTTCAGCGCCTCATAGGCATACTTTTCTCCCTTTTCCTTTTCAATCAGCTTAAACCTTGTCCATGTAAAAACATGCTCACCAAATTCTCTTTCTGCAAGGGCATAGCCCCATTTCATAAACGCGCCCTCAGTATACTTCATTATGTTTCCCTTGTGCACCAGAGTGACAGATGGCAGGCTCATTTCAATTGCAAATTTTATTGCCTGCCGCACAAGACGCTCTGTCCCTTCAAGTGAAACAGGCTTTATCCCAATTGATGAAGTGGCAGGAAACCTTATGGATTTCACTCCCATTTCTTCTATGAGAAATTTTTTTATCTTTTCCGTTAAGGGATCACCATGCATATACTCAATCCCGGCATAAATATCCTCCGTATTTTCCCTGAAGATATGCATGTTGACTTTTTCAGGAAATTTCACCGGGCTTGGAACGCCCCTGAAATATCTTACCGGCCTGTAGCATGTATACAGGTCGAGTTCCTGTCTCAGAGCGACATTAAGTGATCTTATTCCCTCTCCCACAGGTGTGGTTAGCGGACCTTTTATTCCGACGAGGTATTGTCTGAAAGCTTCGATGGTTTCTTCAGGAAGCCAGTTTCCGGTGGCATCAAAAGCTTTCTGCCCGGCCAGAACCTCTTTCCATTCAATCTTCCTTCTGTCGCCGTACGACTA
>JABUEV010000125.1 GCA_013314865.1 Bacteroidales bacterium
CATCTGCATGTCTTCACATAAGGCAGCTCTTCAGGGAGCAGACCACAAACGTGTCCCTGATGATATCCATATTAATCCCACAATTATCGGTCATGAATTTGCAGGCGTTATACTTGATGTCGGAAAGAAATGGCAGCACAGGTTTAAACCCGGTCAGAAATTCTCAATTCAGCCTGCCATGGCACACACAGGAACCCTTGACGCTCCGGGATATTCATACAGGTATATCGGAGGAGATGAAACGTATATAATCATCCCAAACATTGTGATGGAAGCAGATTGCCTGCTTGGATATGACGGAGAAGCATTTTTCCCCGCATCTTTGTCAGAACCCATGTCATGCATTGTGGGGGCATTCAACGCATCATATCACGTACCGCCAGGCACATACAGGCATGACATGGGGATAAAAAAGGGAGGCAAAATGGCTATATTGGCCGGAGTAGGGCCAATGGGGCTCGGGGCAATAGATCTTGCCCTGCACCATGACCGTAAACCTTCAGTCCTGGTTGTAACAGACATCGATGATTCAAGGCTTGCCAGAGCGGCATGCCTCTTTCCGCCTGAAAAAGCTTCAAAGGAAGGGGTGAAACTTATTTATATCAACACATCAAAAATCACTGAGCCTGTAAAATACCTTCGTGAATTAGCTGGCGGTACAGGCTTTGATGATGTATTTGTTTTTGCACCCGTGAAACAGGTCGTTGAACAGGCCGACGCAATCCTGGGATTCGACGGATGCCTTAATTTCTTTGCCGGCCCTACGAATCCGGATTTCAGGGCAGAGGTTAATTTCTACAATGTCCATTATTCCTTCACACATATAATGGGGACATCAGGCGGTAACACAGATGATATGAGGGAATCCCTGAAACTGATGGCCGACGGCAGGATAAATCCGGCCGTAATGATAACACATGTCGGGGGCCTCGATGCCGTTATTGATACTACACTTAATCTTCCGCAGATACCCGGAGGCAAAAAACTGATCTACACGAATATTTCGATGCCGTTGACGTCCTTATACAAGCTGAGAGAGAAAGCAAAGGATGATCCGTTCTATGAAAGACTTGCAGAAATCGTTGAAAAAAACGATTACATCTGGAATCTGGAGGCTGAGAAATACCTTCTGGAGAATGCAAAACCGATATGATCCGGAATGCTACAGACAGGCCGGTCCTACGGACCTAATCGTATTTTTTTGCGTCGTTTGCTACACACAGGTCGCCGCTACACGGCTCGTATTTATTTTAGAAAACATTAGTCTACAGACAGGACGGTCCTACGGACCTTAAATTGTACATAACATTTCCCTGAGCGGCGTAGGTGCGGCCTGTCTGTAGAAACCGATACGTATCATGGGATATATTAGCGCCGTAGGCGCGACCTGTCTGTAGCATTAGAAGCCAATAAGGAAAATAATGAGCGCAGTAGGTGCGGCCTGTCTGTAAAAACCAAAATTTCCCCGAATATCAAACAGGCCGGCCCTGCGGACCTCATCGAATTTTGTTTCATCGTTTGCTACACACAGGTCGCCGCTACGCGGCTTATTTAATTTTAATAAACCCGCGCGCTTCTTATCCCGACGCTTACGGTCGGGATCTTCGCTATCGCTTCGACTTCTTACCCTTTCTGATCCTGCCGGCAAATTCCCTCGAAACGTAATTCTCATAACTCATGCACACCTCTGTTGCAAAGTCGACTCCCGACGATACAATCTTCGACCAGCCCTCCTCTCCCATGGCTCCAAGCCTTTCCGTGGTGATACCATTCAGATAAATCGCTGCCATCATGCCTGCGTTGAAATTATCACCAGCGCCAATTGTGCTGACGGGTGTTATTTGTTTAACAGGAAATCTTCCCCTGAATCCGTCAGTTCTTACATAAACCCCCTCTGAACTTGCTGTATAGACAAGACACCTGCAGTATTTCGAAACTACCTCCCAGGCTTCGTCCGGAGTATCTGCCCCGAACAGATTCCTGAAATCTTCATCTGAACCCCTTACCAGACTTGCCATCTGCATGTTTTCAATAACAAGAGGTTTCAGCCGTTCAAGCTCGTGCCTGTGTGAGCTCCTGAAATTAGGATCGTAAATAATCAATGCACCTGCCAGATGAGATTTTTCAATAAAGTTTTTGAATTTAATCCTTATATCATCCGTAATTGCATATATCGATCCGCAAAGAATAATATCATCCTTGTCAGCTGACGGAAATTCTATCTCAAGACGTTTTTCAGAGTACTTCTCATAAAAAGTGTATGATGCATCATTCTTTTCATTCAGAAAAGCAAGGGCGAGTTTAGTCTTTCCATCCCGGTAATGATGTACATAACCTGTATCCACACCATTATCATGAAGAAATCCGTCAATCAGACTACCAACATCGTCATCGGCATACTCACTTATAAAATATACCGGCAGTCCAATCCTTCCAAGTGAAACAATGCTGTTTAGCATGGCTCCTCCGGGCTTGGCGGCCTGCGGCTGTCCGTTCTTGAAAATAATATCGAACACTGTTTCTCCTATGGCATATATCTTTCTCATAACATATTGATTATTTTATAATTCCGGATATTTTCTTAAAAACTTCATCGCCGGCCCTGCGTGTAAGTTCAAACAGGATGCTTTCCATGGTGGTGATAATGCCTCCCTCCTGCCTGATGCGCTCCAGGGCAATCCTCTTGTCTTTAAGGTTCCTCGACGACACGCAATCCTCAACTACCACTGGTATAAATCCTCCGGCAATAAGATCAATACTTGTCTGAAGCACACATACATGAGTCTCTATGCCACAAATAATAATATATTTCTTATTTATGGATTCAAGCTTTTCTCTTACACGCGGCTCATCAAAACAACTGAAGGATATTTTCTCAATATAGTCCGAGTCGGGAAGTTTTTCCTTAACCGGGGTTACTGTCATTCCCAATCCCTTTGTATATTGCTGTGTCACTATTATCGGCACCTCAAGAAGCCTTATTCCTTCAATCAGCTTCAGACAGTTTTGCAGAAGTTCATCTTTCTCCTGCATGTGAGGAAATAGTTTTTCCTGAATATCTATGACAATAGCCGCACTGTTTTCACGTAAAATTTTCATAAAAGGCTGTTTTCTTAAGGAGTGAAAATACAAATTTTAATGCTCAAAAACACCCGAAATGATTAAGTTAGTTAGCTTATCCGCAAAATTCGCTCCTACAATAAGGTATTGGTTCTCTTCGCAATCCAAAATCCGAATTCCGAATTCCGAAATCCGCAATCCGAAT
This sequence comes from Bacteroidales bacterium, assembly GCA_013314865.1. Classification (GTDB taxonomy): domain Bacteria; phylum Bacteroidota; class Bacteroidia; order Bacteroidales; family VadinHA17; genus LD21. The sequence goes on from JABUEV010000125.1 coordinate 3,266, forward strand.
TTCGAAATCCGCAATCCAATGTCCGCTCCCGCTTCGCGGGATTGGCTCACTGCGTTCGCCAAAATCCGAAAAAGCATATCTTTGTCAGACAACATGAAATATTAACCACAATGAAATCGATGAAGCTAACAGGGATCCGGATGATGGAAATGATGGAAGTGCCTGAACCCGTTCTTCAGAATCCCGGTGATGTAAAGATAAAGCTTTTAACACTTGGAATTTGCGGATCTGATGTTCATTACTACACGCGTGGAAAGATTGGTTCGCAGGTAGTAAAATATCCTTTTGCAGTAGGTCATGAATGTGCAGGAATGGTAGTTGAGACAGGGCCTTATGTATCGGCAGTAAAAGAGGGCGACATTATTGCAGTGGAACCTTCAATGTGGTGCGGCAAATGCGACCAGTGTCTTTCAGGCAGGCATCATACATGCAGGAACATTAAGTTTCTTGGCTGTCCGGGTCAGGCTGAAGGAGCATTGTCGGAATATATTGTGATGCCTGAAACGAGCTGTATACCTCTTCCCGGCAAACTTACTGCTGACCATGGTGCTATTTCGGAACCTCTTTCAATAGGTATTTATTCAGTAAAAAAGGCAGGCGAGATAAGAGGGAAAAACATTGCAGTACTTGGTTTCGGACCAATCGGCATGAGTGTCACTCTTGCAGCAAAATCAGCCGGAGCCGGTGCTGTTTTTGTCACTGATAAAATTGATGAAAGACTTGCCATTGCACGAAAAGAAAATGTGGCCTTTACCGCTAATCCGGCAAAAGAAGACATTGTGAAAAAGATAAAAGAGGCTCTCCCTTTGGGAGTTGATTTCATATTCGAATGTTGTGGTCAGCAGGAGGCTGTTGACCAGGCTGTTGAAATTCTAAAACCAGGAGGGTCTCTGATAATAGTTGGCATACCTGATACAGACAGGTGGAGCTTGAGTGTCGATGACACGCGCAGGAAGGAACTTTCGGTTCAGTTCATCAGACGACAGCTGAATTGTGCTGAAACAGCTATAGAGATGATGAACAGTGGTGCAATAGACATCAGCAATATGATCACTCACCGTTTCTCCTTTGAGCAGACCAAAGAGGCATTTGACCTTGTGGAAGGCTACTGCGACGGTGTAATGAAGGCAATGATAGATTTCTGACCCCGTTTTCAGCGCATTTCAAGATATTGCCTGTAGCGCATCAGGGCTTCAATGAAATAATAATCCGCATAAGTAAGAGGCACATCCACTTCACTTTTTGCAGGCAAGGAACCAACACTGTGCATTAAAATAAAATTGCCGTTACTGCCGCGTTCAGCTCTGTACGCTGGCGAAGAGAGCATACGTATTTGTTTTTCAGCCACTTCAAGATAACGTTGCGATTTTTCAGAGTCGGCATACCCTGCAAGTTCAATCAGGGCTGATGCCATTATTGCAGCGGCTGAAGCATCTCTGTTCGTGTCCGGTATTCCGGGAGCATTGTAGTCCCAGTAAGGTATCATGTCATCTGGCATATTGGGATGATTTATCAGGAAATCCGCAATATGAACAGCCTGGTCGAGATATCTTGTCAGACCGGTTTCACGGTACATAACTGTGTAGCCATAAAGCCCCCAGCTCTGCCCCCTTGCCCAGGCCGACTCATCAGAGGCTCCCTGGTGGGTCTGTTTTACCTCCACTGCACCTGTGATTGTATCGTAAGAGACTACATGCCATGTGCTGTAATCGGGACGGAAATGGTTTTTCATCGTTACGTCAGAGTGGCTGACACAGATATTATAATAAGTTGAATCGCCCGTCTGGCTGAATGCCCACATCAAGAACTCGAGGTTCATCATGTTATCAATTATCACAGGGAACTGCCATCCCTGCCTGCTGTTCCACGACTGAATACATCCTATGTTTGGCCTGAAACGAGTAATAAGCGATTTTGCACCCGTAAGAAGGACATCCCTGTAATTTTCGTCACCGGTAATACGGTATCCGTTACCATAACTGCAGTAAAGCATAAATCCGAGGTCATGCGTCCCGCGGTTAAACTTTTCCTTTTCAATTCTTGATGTCACCATCTTTGCGTACTCCCTGATCTTTGGATCATTTGAGTATTCATAAAGATACCAGAGGCTTCCGGGGAAAAAACCGCTTGTCCACCATCCGGAGCCGGCAGTAACCAGATTGCCATCCTTGTCAATTGTACGGGGAAGAAGATCAGGCTTGTCAGCCATCACCCCGGCCATGGCGGAATATTGTTCCAGTGAAAATTCAAGCGATTCCCTGATGATCCTGTCCATTGAGTCCTGTCTCTTGCAGGACAGACAGAAAAAAGTCACAGAACAAAGAACTGCAAGTATAAGATTTCTCATTGATCAGGTTATTAATGAAGATGAAGTCATAAAAGTAATAACTTTTTCCATAATTAAACAACCTGCACAGGATGAGTGAAATAGGAAAGCTTAATTCTTCATCACCGGACTTCAGCTGATTCTGAATATGATTTATTTTATGCCACCGTCAGAATTTTGCTACGCCAGCCAGATTATATAATCATTTCAATTATTACTTTGTGAAAAAATATTTTCCTAACTTGAGGCATCTTCTTACAAGAATTAGTATCTCTTAAATCATTTAAACAGTTCAGATTATGATACATCGAATTTATTTTGCAGTAATTCTGGCTTTATCGGGCATTATTCTTCAGGCTCAGAACATAGGTTCCTCGCCTGACTACATCAAATCTCTGACTTCTGACTGGAAGGGTGAGCGGTTCCCTGATGGAAGGCCAAAAGTGTCGGATGCCCTCCTTGAAAGGCTTAAAAATATTTCCATTGAAGAAGCCTGGGGATTTTTAAGAAATAAAGGTTACCAGAACCAGTATGAAGGAGACTGGGTTGTGATACATCCTAATGAACCGATGACCGGCAGGGTAGTCACTGCACAGTATATGCCGCTCAGGCCTGACTATGAAAAATACATCAAGGCTCAGGGTAAAGCTGAAGGACGGGCACAGCAGGGGGGAACCAACTCGTGGCCCATCGATGTTCTTGTTGAAGGAGATGTATATGTTGCCGACAGCTATGGAAAGATAGCAGACGGAACCCTGATAGGTGATAATCTTGGCAATTCGATCTATGCAAAATCAAAAAGAGGTGTAATTTTCTATGGTTCGGTAAGAGACCAGGAGGGTCTGGAAGAGATAGAAGGTTTCAACGGCTGGATAAAGGGTTCGGATCCCTCTTATATTATGCAGATGAGCCTTGTCTCAATAAATGCCCCGATACGTATAGGTCGTGCCACAGTTCTCCCCGGCGATGTAGTGCTGGCAAAAAAATACGGCGTGATATTCATACCTGCTTATCTTGTAGAAGAGCTTGTGATAACTGCTGAGGTGACAGCCCTCCGTGACCAGTTCGGACATCAGCGTCTGAGGGAAGGAAAATACAAACCGGGCGAAATTGACAGCCAGTGGAGCGAAGAGATTAAGAAAGACTTCATCAACTGGCTGAATAATTATCCCGGCAAACTTCCAATGAGCAAGCAGGAACTGGATAATTATTTCAAGGAGAGGAATTGGTAGGTTTATAGTTTATAGTTTATAGTTTATTGTTTATGGTTGAAAGGTTTAAGTGGCTATGAAAGAAATTGTTAGAAAAATAAAACAGCAGAGCGAGGTACTTGAGAGCACCAGGGAAGACTATGCAACAAACGCAAGAGACATATTATCTTCTGACAGGAGCCGGCGTGACTTTCTCAAGAAAGCTGTAGCCGGTGGCATCT
>JABUEV010000126.1 GCA_013314865.1 Bacteroidales bacterium
TTCCCCAGGAAAACAAATTATTTGAAAAATACTACCCGACTGGTTTGCCGGGCTCTCTCAACGGTAATGTGGTAAGAGAGATAAGGGCAGATTCGCGGGGCAATATATGGATAGGAACAGAAGATGCCGGGCTTATCAGGATGGATAAAAGCTCGGGATTCTTTACAAGCATCACCCAGGATAACAATAATGTAAAGATAGAAAGCAAGAACATTCAGGGTCTGCTGGTTGACGGAAATGACCTGTGGATAGGAACGTATGACAACGGGATATACATTTTGGACATCCAGGGAAACAAGATAAAACGTCACTTTGAGCTTAATGATGGCCGGAGCGGGCTGAAGACAAATGCAATCATCACTTTTCTCAAAACAACTGAAGGAAAAATACTGGCCGGAAGTGTTAACGGCATTTACCGGTACAACAGGGAAACTGAATCATTCAATTACCTTGATGACGTTGCTGCCGGCACTTTCATCCACGTCCTTTTTGAAGATAATTCGAAAACCGTATGGATCGGGACTTATGGCAGAGGGTTGTACAGATACGATCTTGTTTCAGGCCTGTGCAAAAAGATTATTTCGGAAAAAGGAGATTATGAAGATCTAAGATCTGAATATGTCACCTCAATCACCCAGGACAGAGAGGGCAGGATCTGGTTTACAACAGAAGGAAACGGTTTCTGTTATATCAATAAGGAAACTGAGGAAATAAAACGATTCATACCCGGCAAAGAGATTGAGTTTTCCATATATTGTGCTATGCTTCAGGATGATAAGGAGAATTTCTGGATAACATCCACAAGGGGGTTACTGCAATTCAACCCGTCAACTAATGAATATTTTACCTATACAAAAAGCGACGGTCTGCCGGACAATACATTCAGTTATAATTCAGCTTACCGGGATGAAACCGGTAAAATGTATTTCGGAACAGTAAAAGGATTGTTGTCCTTTCATCCAGACAATATAAGAGAGAGTTCGTATAACCCTCCTGTTTATATTACTGGTCTGCAGGTAAACGGCAGGGAATATTTTGTCAATTCTTCTGGGTTGTCTGACAATAAATCATCTCTTGTTACAGATAAGATAACACTTAAACATCACCAGTCATCCGTCAGCATTGACTTTGTGTCTCCTACATTTACAAACCCTGATAAGACGAAGTACAAATATGTTATGGAAGGCTCTGATCCCGACTGGGTGGTTATTTCCGGAAACAGGAAAGTATACTACACAAATCTTGCCCCCGGGAAATACAGGTTCAGGGTTGCTTCCTCGCCTGACGGCAGGTCATGGAGCCCTGCTGAAACAAGGCTTGAAATTAAAATCACACCGCCTGTATGGCTTTCAGCCCCTGCTTACTCAATCTATTTAATTCTTGCTGTTTTGTTGATATATCAGCTTCTGAGATTTTATATGAGGAAGAATGCCCTTGAACAACAAAGAAAAATAGATATTATCGAAAACAGCAAGGAAAGGGAAATCCTGAACGCCAAGATAAATTTCTTCACCAATATCACCCATGAAGTAAGAACTCCATTGACATTAATCAAGGGACCTCTTGACAGAATTCTTAAATCAGGCCTTAAGAACGCCAGAGACACAGAGGAAAATCTCCAGATAATAAAAAGAAACACTGACCGGCTCCTTAATCTCACAAACCAGCTTCTTGATTTCCGGAAAACTGAAAAAGAGATGTTCAGGCTTAACTTTGTAAGAACGGAACTGGTCGGGCTGGTTGAATCAACTTTCAACCTTTTTCTGCCGTACAGCCATGAGAGAAAAATAACGATGCAGTTACATTCCCCGGTTTCACAGTATTTCCTGGCTGTTGACAGGGAGGCTATTACAAAAATCCTGAGCAATCTGATGTCCAACGCCCTTAAATATGCCGAATCAAAGGCCGATTTATACCTTGAGACTGAAACAGGACAGGAAAATATTGTCAGAATCAGGGTAAACAGTGACGGCAAACTGATTCCTGAAAATTTGAAAGAAAAGATTTTCGAACCCTTTTATCAGGTTGATTTTGACAAACCCGGTGAAAAAGGTGCAGGACTTGGACTTTCACTTGCCCGGTCGCTTGCAGAACTCCATCATGGAAGACTGTATCTCGATATTAATGAAAGGAGATACAATTCTTTTGTGCTGGAACTGACTAAAAGGCAGGAAGAATCTGTAAAAGGTGAAGCTGTGGATGAGTACCTCAACCATAGCGAACAATTTGAGTATGAGATATTCGGATCAACTGACAATTCACGCCCTTTAATACTTCTTGTGGAGGATGAAGCCGAGACTGGACGGTTCATAGCAAAAGAACTATCCGATGAATACAATGTCATTCTTGTATCCAACGGAATGGCAGCCCTGAATGCTCTTAGAAAACATAACATAGCCCTCATTGTAAGTGATGTCATAATGCCGGTTATCAACGGATATGAATTTTGCAGGCAGGTGAAATCCAATATTGAATTCAGCCATATACCGGTCATCCTCCTGACAGCCACCATCCACCTTAATGCAAAAATTGAAGGACTTGAATCGGGAGCAGATGCATATATTGAAAAACCTTTTTCAACCGATCTTCTGCTTGCACAGATAGCCAACCTTCTAAGAAACAGGAAACTTAATCTCGAGAACTTTATCAATACTCCTCTGGCTCATTTTAAGACAGTCGCAATGAATAAAACCGACGAGGAATTCCTGAGAAAGCTTCATACAATTCTAATGGACAACATTTCCGAGACTGATTTAGGAGTTGAAAAAATTGCCGATCTAATGGGGATAAGCGTATCTACCCTTTACAGGAAGGTTAAGGCTCTTACAGATCTCAATACCGTTGAGTACATCAGGTTTGCCAGATTGAAAAAGGCTGCTGAACTGTTGTCAGAAGGTAATTACAGAATTAACGAAATTTCTTATCTGGTCGGGTTTTCATCACCTTCATACTTCGCAACAAGCTTCCAGAAACAGTTTGGCATGTCGCCAACCCGGTTTGCCAAAAGAGTTAAATAAAGCTGGTTCCTGTGTAGCTGATCTTACAGGCACGCTCATAAAATTGGGATTAATATTGAAAATTTTTCGGTACCCTTTTCTTTTAAATTTCAATCATTACTTGCATTAAATTTTAACGGGTTTTAAAAAATTTCTACAGAGATTTACAATCACCGGGAAAATGAGTTCTGTCTTGAAAAATGCATTTCAGGCTTAACCAGGTTAGTGCGAAAAGGAAAATTTTCCGCATATAAGAATTTTTCCGTCAGATAGAAACCAGATATCAAATACCAGAATATATAAAAAATTGAGCTATCTTAAGTAGAAATTAAAAGTCAGGGAAAAATGAAAACCAGAAAATTGTTTGTTTCAGCATTTATGCTTGCAATGGCATGTTTGAGTTATTCTCAGCAAGATAAGCCGGCCATTATTGAGGACTTTAAACCTTCGTCCAAGAATCAGCCCGGGCAGGAGTATCCGCAAGTCAACTCACAGGGGTATGCCCGTTTCCGGATTGTTGCACCTGAAGCTGAGAGCGTAGTTGTCAGCCTGGGTCCGGGCGGCACTAAAGGAGGCACCCCGCTGTCAAAAGCTGAAGATGGTTCGTGGATGGGCACTACTGCAGGTCCCCTCGATGAAGGCTTCCATTACTACCGTATAACTGTGGACAAGGGCACTTTTAATGATCCGGGTACCATGACTTTCTATGGCTCAACAAGGCTGGAAAGCGGCATCGAAGTGCCGGCCCATGACCAGGATTTCTATGCTCTTAAAAATGTTCCCCACGGGAAAGTACAGCAGGTACTGTTTCCTTCACCAAGCACTAATACCTGCCGGAGGGCATTTGTATACACTCCTCCCGATTATGAGAAAGACAGGAAAAAACGTTATCCTGTTCTGTACCTTCAGCATGGATGGGGAGAGGATGAAACAGCATGGACCAACCAGGGTCATGCCAACCTGATAATGGACAACCTTATTGCAGAAGGGAAAGTCAGACCTTTCATAATTGTCATGACCTATGGAATGACCAACGATATCAAGATGGGAGGACTGAAGAATTTTGACATAAAGCCTTTCCAGACAGTTCTTCTTGACGAGTTGATACCATATATTGATGCCAATTTCCGCACTCTTGCAAATCAGCCTAACCGTGCCATGGCAGGCCTTTCAATGGGCGGGATGGAAACCCGGACAATAACACTTGCCCGGCCTGACGTGTTTTCCCATTACGCACTTTTAAGCGGCGGGACATATTCTCCTGACGATATAAAGGACAAATCAAAGGTAAAGCTCATTTTTCTGAGCTGTGGCAGTTTCGAGAATCCTGACGGAGTCAGAAAAGCTGCTGCTGCCCTAAAGGAGGCAGGTATTAATGCAGTTTCATATGTTTCAGAAGGTACCCGTCATGAATTTCAGACCTGGCGCCGCAGTCTTAAGGAACTGGCTCCCCTGCTTTTCCGCGATCAGAAGTAACACATGATTTTTTCAGCTTTCGGATGCCTTCCTGCTATGACAGACCTTTACGGAATTAATTCATAGTTAAGCATTCCTTGATCATGTTATTCAGATAAAAGATAATAAAGAGTATACCGGTTTTAATTAGCAATGAACAGTTATGAGAAAATTTATTTCTGCAATGATTTTTTTCCTGGTCTCCAGTATGATTGCCAACTCCCAGGAAATAGAAAGAAAAGCCCCGGAGGGATTTGATATTCCAAGGTCCGGCATTGCAAAAGGTAAAATAGACACAGTTGCCTACAACTCAAAATCAGTTGGTACTGTCAGGAGATGCCTGATTTACACACCTCCGGGTTACAGCAGGAATAAAAAATATCCTGTTCTTTACCTGCTTCACGGTATAGGGGGAGATGAAAAAGAATGGCTGAAAGGGGGCCAGCCGCAGGTTATTTTTGACAACCTCCTGGCTGATAAGAAGATGGAGCCGATGATAGTTGTAATGCCTAACGGAAGGGCAATGAAAGATGACCGGGCAACAGGTAACATCATGGCTCCCGATAAAGTCAAGGCATTTGCTGATTTCGAGAAAGACCTTCTTAACGACCTTATTCCTTTTATTGAAAAAAAATATCCTGTAATTAAAGACAGAGAGCACCGGGCTATCGCAGGTTTATCGATGGGCGGCGGGCAGTCACTAAATTTCGGACTTGGGAATCTCGATTATTTTGCCTGGGTCGGAGGATTCTCCTCTGCTCCAAATACCAAACCACCCGAACAGCTTATTCCTGACCCCGGTGCTTTAAAAAATAAAATCAAGGTTTTATGGATTTCTTGCGGCGACAACGACGGGCTGATTACCATCAGCCAACGTACACATGATTTCCTGGGCAAAAATAATATCCCTCACATCTATTACATCCAGCCCGGTGGGCATGACTTTAATGTCTGGAAGAACAGTCTGTACATGTTTGCAAAGCTCCTTTTTAAACCTGTAGAAATTTCAAAATTCAATAAGTACAGCCTGCTCGGCATGCCTGCTCCTTCAAATGTCAGAAGTGCAAAATATCCTCAGATACTGCCTGACTCCCGTGCCATATTCAGGGTAAATGCCCCCGATGCTAAGAAAATACAGCTCGATCTGCATAAGAAGTATGATATGGTAAAGAACAATGAGGGAGTTTGGGAAGTAACTACAGATTCCCTTACAGAAGGATTTCATTATTATTCTCTTTTAATCGACGGGCTGGCAGTTGCTGATCCGGCAAGTGAGACATTTTACGGAATGGGAAGAATGGCCAGCGGCATAGAAGTGCCTTTCAGCGGTGATGACTATTATGCTGTTAAAGATGTACCGCATGGAGAAATATGTATCAAGCGATATTATTCTTCTGTGTTTAATGAATGGAGGCAGTTTTATATTTACAAACCTGCCGGGTATGACGTCAATATTAATATAAAATACCCTGTCCTGTATATTCTGCACGGCGGAGGTGAGGATGAAAGAGGGTGGGCTACGCAGGGGAAAACAGATCTTATCCTCGACAACCTTATTGCGGCAGGCAAGGCAAAACCTATGCTTGTCGTGATGCCCGACGGCAATGTTGAAACCCAGGGCTTTGGAGAGAATACACTCAGAGCATTTGAAAGAGAATTAAAGCAAAGCATAATACCCTTTGTTGAGAAGAATTATCGTGTTGATAATGCCCCGGGTAATCGTGCCCTTGCAGGTTTATCGATGGGAGGACTTCAAACACTGTATGCAGGCATCAATAATACCGATTTGTTTTCCTATCTTGGAGTTTTCAGCTCAGGCTGGATAATGCCTGCACAAAGTGCTCTTGCCGATGCACAGTATGAGTTTATGAAAAAGAACCTCGACAAGATCAATGGTAATTTGAAACAGTTCTGGCTGGCAATGGGAGGGAAGGAAGACATAGCTTACAATAATTGCCAGGCGATGATGGCTAAATTTAATGAGATGGGAGTAAGATACACCTATACTGAATATCCGGGCGGGCATACATGGCCTGTCTGGAGAAACAATCTCTATAATTTTGCTCAGCTGCTATTTAAATAAACGGTAATTATATGGTATTGAAATAATTGAAAAGAAATCATGAAAACGAAGAGCCGTCTTGCTAATATTCTTGCCATGTCGCTCCTCCTGTCTGCAGCATTTATGATGCTTGCGGGGATGACAGGGGATTGGCGCAGTGAAGTTCCTCCAAGGCCCGAAGGACCTTGCGATATTTATGCCTCTGCAGGTTGTCCGTGTGCGGCAGCCCACAGTACCACCCGTGCATTGTATGCTTCATACAACGGGCCTTTATATCAGGTCATGCGCCAGTCGGACGGCAAGACTCTTGACATAGGAGTGGTTCAGCCAGGAGAGGGCGATCCCGGAGGATATGCCGACGCAGCTGCCCAGGACGAATTCTGTGCCAATACTTACTGCTGGATCACTGTTATCTATGATCAGTCAGGTAACGGCAACCATCTTACACAAGCTCCGCGGGGAGGCTTCAGCGGCCCGGCCATGGGGGGATT
>JABUEV010000127.1 GCA_013314865.1 Bacteroidales bacterium
TTGCCTTATAAAATACAGAAGCGTAAACCTCTTTTATAGCATCTGACAGGACTCTTACCATCTCCTTGTTGTCAGGTATCCTGGGAATCATATAAGTCGAATAAATGCCGGCAAATGGCTGGTAATATGAATCTTCCAGTTTACTTGAAGACCTCACAGCCAATGGATGCATTCTTGAAACTGAAAGAAACGCATAGAAATCCTGGTATACTCTTCCAGGAAGTTCAGCGCTCAGGAACCTTTTCAGGATTTCCTCATCAGGTGCGTCAGACAATGCAACTGAATACAGGTTGTTATGATCCATGAACTCGTCAAAGACATCTGTACCAAGAACTACAGTTCTCGGAATAGTAATAAGTACATCGGGGAATTTATTGAACAGTTTATGGATCTTTATTATTCTGTTTATAAATGCAAGACCTCTTGCCTTTCCACCTATTGATCCCTCGCCAATACGCGAAAAAACCTGATACTCGTCATAACTGGATTTGTCAAACTTGGCTATGACCCCCCTTCCCTTTCCAAGTCTGAAACTTGAGATTGCCACATACAGGAACCGCCTCATCTCATCCATGGTGGCAAAATCCTCTTTCCTTATATATTTGAACATCTGGGCCACAGGAAAAAGAGCCCGTGCATTAAGCCATTTGGAAAAATGATTCCTGGTTGCATGATATTCAAGCGATTTATCAGGGACTGTCAGAATCTTTTGCTGTAAGCTCTGAAGATCAGTAGCTATTGCAATGGGTTCATTTGTGTCAGGATTCTTGAAGATAAAAGGCCCAAAAGCAAGGTTCTGAATTATAAAATTTCTTAGTTCCAGTGAAAGTGTTTTCGAATATTTATTAATAAACCCTGCACCTAATTCCTCCGCAATCTTTTTATGCTCCACACTTGACGACTGCAGTAGAAAGGGTACTTTGTCGTCATCCGCCATCACAACCTTGCATAATTCTATTCCTGCATTTTCATCTGTAAGGTTGTCGCGTTTGTAACTTATGTCGGAAATGATGCCAAGAACATTGTATTTATATTTTCTGTAAAGCTCCAGAGCGTCATTATAGTTTGTGGCAAGGAGAATTTTTGGTCTACCTCTCATTTTAAGCATCTTCTGGTGCTCATTAAGTGCTTCCCTTTGAAAATCGAGTGATTGCATCAGCACTATCCTGTAAAGACTGGGAAGATATGAAGAGATGTACCTTATGGAATTTTCTACAAGTATTATTGCCTGAACGCCGATCTTCTCAATATCATGGTCAGCATTCATCTTGTCTTCAATAAGCTTTATGATTGCCAGTATCAAAGATGCATCACCAAGCCAGCAGAAAACATAGTCAATTGCACTCAGATCTTCTCCTTCCAGTCTTAGGGACACTTCCCTTGAAAAGTAAGTGAGTACAACTATGGGGATGTGCTCATATTCAGCCTTTATTTTCCTGGCCAGGGCAAACACATCAGTTCCCCTGAGGCTCAGCATTGAAATCACAAGGTCAATATTGCCTTCCTTCAATATCCTGAATGCATCGTCAGCGTTGTCGGTCTGTACAAACGAAGGCGGGTATCTCAGGTTAAGCGAGACATATTCATTAAAAATCTGCTCGTCTATTCTTCCATCCTCTTCAAGCATATAGTTATCATAGTTGCTGCAGATTAGAAGTACTCGGTGAATTCTTTTCTGCATCAACAGATTGAATGACGTGTCAGTAAAATCAAATTTCTGCAAATCGAGAATTCCGTCTACAATGCTCATGTTTCAGAATTATTAAGTCATCGAAATCACAGCAATTCTTTTTCTTCCATCCATCTGAACCAGAAGAGGGTTCTCAAACCTTACATGTCTGAAATACTTTCCCTGTTCAATAATTTTCTGGTTTCTGAGTTTTTCCCAGTCTATTTTGCCTTCTCCCCTTTCCGAGTCAACTGAGAAATAACCCACATTCATAGATGTAACATTGTGAAAAAAATGGGAGCCAAGTGAAGCGTCGAGGCTGAAATCAGGAAGTGAAACCTCTACGATAATCTTGGCATTGGAAATCTGAGGCCAGGCTACCGGTATTCCTAGGAACTTGTCCCTGGTACCCCATCTTCCTGGTCCTATAAGAATATATTTCCGGTTTCCGGATACCATCTTCTCATTAAGAGCATCAATCTCACCAGCCATTTCTGATGTCTGCAGGTTATTAAACAGGTGTGGTTCAAGATATATCACATCTGTAATATAGTCAATCATCCCGTTGCCCATGCTCTTTTTTGTCAGAAGTATTACCTGTTCGTCTGAGATTGAATCTTCATTGATATTGTATACAGCCCCGGTTCCGAGCAATGGTTTTATCTGCAGAAGATAGAAGGATGCATTCCCGTTATCATCTTTTTCAAGGTCGACTGCAAACTCAATTTCCACGGGAGTACCGCAGGCTTCAGTTACAACTTCCAGAACAGTCTTTAACGTCTGAGCCAGAGGTATGTAATTATACTTCAGGATATCTGAGAAGTTTATCACTCTAGGGCCGGGCATGCTCAAACCCGGTATCAGGGTATCATTTTCAACATTAAGGACTGATGCTGAATGCTTAAGAGTACCGTGTTTTTCAGCCTCTCTTATATCGAGTTTAACCAGAGAAGAATTCTCACCTTTAAGAAGGTCGGGAGTGCTGTCAGCCATATTTATGGCGTAGAAGCTCACCTGTGAATTCTTGTACAAATCCTTCTGTGACACGACGTCAAGCGCAGGATAGGCAGGGGAAAACCTGTAAGCCCGCTCACCTTCCATCACATACTGCCCGAGCCCGACCGCAAGGACTGCAAATCCGTCTTCAGGAGTCATATGCGCCACAGGATAGAAATTAAAGGATTGTGCCGATCCGCTTATATCCGGATAAAATGTGTCGAAATGCATTCTTCCGGCCACCTCCTGAATAACAACAGCCATCTTTTCCTGCTCAATCTTATAGTTTATTGCTTCAAAATACAATCTTGCCTCCCTGGAATATATTGAAGCAAAGACAAGCTTTATCGCGTCTGTCAGCTGTTTAAACCGCACATCGGGATCATGGTGGTTATTCGGCAAAAGATAAGTTCCAAAAATTCCTGAAAAAGGCTGACTCATTGAATCTTCAAAAAGGCTTGAAGATCTTACTGCGAGAGGCTTTTTTATATGCTTAATAAAGATGCGCAGTTTTTTCTCAAGCGTATAGCTCAGGCTTCCTTCTACAAACAGACTGCAGAGGGTGTTAAAGTCTTTTTCTTCCAGGACTTTGTTCCACAGGTGATTTCGCTCCATGAACATATCAAATTCATCAGTTCCGATAATTGCGGTAATCGGACTTTTAATATTGATTCCCGGAAGAAGCCTTCCCAGTTCAAAACTGTAAATAAGAGTATTGATGAAAGCGAGTCCTCTGCCCTTGCCTCCAAGAGAGCCGGCAGAGAGGTTGACCACATTTGTTTCGTCAATCACAGCCGACTCTTCAAAGTTTACCACCCTTCCCTTGTTCATCTCGCGCCTTCTCTTTCTTATTATGTCGAGAAGGAATTCCCTTAGTTCTGAAAGACTGCTGAAGTCTGAAACCTTGAGAGGGTTAATCATCTTTGCGATCTTGACCTCCCCCCTTGCCATAAGCCAGAGAGAGAAATGATTCTTCATGGCATGATATGCAAGAGAGTCTTCAGGAATAGTCTCAAGGTATGATTCAAACTCCTTCATCGATTTGGCAATTGCAATCTGACGCCCCTGGTTATCCCTGTAAACAAAATGTCCAAAGCCGAGATAATAGTTGATAAAGGACTTGAGGTCCTGGAAAAGTGTATCGGAATTCTTATTTATGAAATTGGATTTGAGAGAAAATGCATATTTTGAATTTTCAGGGTCAGCCGACTGCAGGACTGTCGGAAGATTTGGCAATTCTTTTTTGATATTTTTTATCAGCTCATATCCTGCTGTGTCATTCATTTTACCATTTTTTGGAAATCTTATATCCGAAATTACGCACAGCAGGTTGTCCTTGTAATTATTATAGATGGTCATGGCGTCTTCCCAGTTAGATGCGAGAAGAATTTTAGGTCTTGCCCTGAGCTTGAGAACCTTATACAATTCATCTGTCGAGACATCTTCGATAAGGTGTTTTGTCTGGTCCATTACAAGCGTATAGAGCATCGGGAGGTAGCTTGAGTAATATTCTGCTGAATCCTCTACAATAAGTATTACTCCGATCAGTCCTTTTTTTGTATCATTCTCCACATTCACACGGTCTTCGAGGAGGCTGACCATGGCAAAGAACACCTTAGATTCACCTGTCCATACAAAATAGTTGTCAAACGGAACACCCGCAGCCTTTTGCCTGCTGATGTATTCAACATCAGACGGATTGTTCAGAAGCAGAAAGGTAGGCATATAGGGGTACTTGAATTTTATTTTTTTGCACAGCTGGAGAGGGGTCTCCTTATCGACGCCAATCATTATAATGATCATGTCATAGTGCCTTGCCTTAAGCCTTATAAATGCTTCATCTTCGCCAGAGACACCTGTAACTCGCGGTATTGAGGTAAGGCTCATCTGGTAATATTCACCAAGAATATGGTCTGAAAATCTACCTTCACCTTCAATTGAGTAAGCATCATAAAGATTTGCAATCAGGAGTATCTCTTTAACTTTGAAAGGCATCAGGTCGTGAAAAAGATCACGTTCAGCATTATGCCTGTCAAGGAATCTCTGAAGCAGTTTCTTGCTTGGCAGTTTTCTCAGATCTTCTTCCTCTTCTTCAGGAACCTTTACCTTGCGTATTATGTCGCGGGCTTTGTAGCTGTTGATATAACCGGTTATCAGGCTGGCAATGTTCTCTATAAGGTCTCTTTCCTCTTTCAGGAAAGGTCCTTCATGCTCAAACCTGAATTCAAGAGTGTAGAAAATCTCAATTGTTCCCTTTTCCCCGTCAATGGTATAAAAATCCTGAGCCATTCTCCACTTTGTCTCCCTGAAATCAAGAGATTCGAAGTCTTTCCCCATGTATCTGATGCGGGCAACAGTATATTCCGGATATTGCCAGGCAGCTGGCAGAAGAAGCACAACCTGCTGAAGGGTCTCCTCAACAGGTTTGCCTTCCTTCAGAATATAGGTAGTCCTGTTGATACAGCTCAGTTCCTTCAGCCTTTCCTGCTGTTCATGGAGCAGTTTCCTGTATTTTATACTATGCTGACCTTCTTCGCTCATCAATTTTACGGATCCGTAATGTGTTTAAAATTACAAAAATTAACGCAAAAGCATTGTGAGGCAATAAAGAGAAATCCTCAACAGGCTTAACCTGCTGAGGATGTATTAATTCAGAACACTTAGGGCTTATTCTATTCGACTTTCCAGGTGGAACCTGACAGCAGAAGGTCATCCATGCATTTGATAGCTGAATTTTTCCTTATTTCGTCAATCTGGTTTTTTATGTCTGTTTCGTAAGTATTGCCAGGGACTGATCTGATTACTCCCAGAGCCACAGGGTATTCAGGGTATCTCATATTAGCAAGCATGTAATGAATTCCCGGGTTGGGTTCATGTGCATCATGAACAAGTATGTCGTTCAGAGAATAGCCTCCTTCTCCAATCTTTACCACTCTGAGTTTCAACCCTTCAAGAATAATACCTTTGTCGTTTCCTTTACCAAATATCATCGGCTCTCCGTGGCGAAGTATTATAGTCCGGTCATCCCTTACCTCTTTTCCCGCAACATTGTCATGAATGCCCTCATTGAATATTACACAGTTCTGCAGTACCTCGACCACGGATGTCCCCTTATGTTTTGCAGCTTCGATATAAATCTGGGTTGACAGGGCCACATTTGAATCAAGTGTGCGGGCGAAGAATTTGCCTTTGGCACCAATTACCAGCTCACCTACTGAAAAGGGATCTTCAACTGTACCGAATGGTGATGTTTTGGTTACCAGCCCTTTTTCAGAAGTAGGAGAATATTGTCCCTTTGTAAGACCGTAGATTTCATTGTTAAACAGGATAATATTAATATCTACATTGCGGCGGACCGCATGAATGAAATGGTTTCCTCCAATAGCAAGGGCATCGCCGTCGCCTGTTATTTCCCAGACTGACAATTCAGGATTTGCGGTTTTTACTCCGGTTGCAATTGCTGCAGCTCTTCCGTGAATTCCATGAAATCCGTAAGTATTCATGTAGTAAGGGAACCGTGATGAACAGCCAATGCCAGATACAAAAGCAAAATTCTCACGAGGTATACCAAGTTCGGAAAGAGCTTTCTGAACGGCAGCAAGTACCGCATGGTTGCCGCAACCCGGGCACCATCTCACTTCCTGATCGCTTTTAAAATCCTTTGGACTGATATTCACCTGCAGATCATTCATAACTTATTCTCCTCAAGTATTTTTATGCATTGTTCCTTAATTTCGCTTACTGTAAAAGGAAGGCCCTGAACTTTATTTATCTGAAGATAACTGAACTCCTGGTATTTCATACGCAGGTAATTAGCCAGCTGACCCATGTTAAGTTCACAAACCACTATTTTCTTAAACTTTTTTAGAACCTCCTTTAAATTCTTTGGAAGCGGATTGATGTAATTAAGATTTACGGCTCCCACTGAGTATCCCTGGTTGATGAGTTCATTGACTGCTGTCATGGCATAGCCGAAGGAGCCTCCCCAGCTTATCACCAGAAGGTCACCCTCAGTACTGCCTGAAACTTCAAGATCAGGTATATCATCTGCAACTTTTTCCACCTTTAAGGCCCTCAGTTTTACCATTAATTCATGGTTCTCAGGGACATAAGAAACAGTTCCCTTCACTGTTTTTTCAAGACCACCAATCCTGTGTTCGAGGCCTTTGGTTCCCGGAATAGCCCAGAAACGGGTATGTTTTTCGTCATCCCTCCTGTAAGGCAAAAACGGAATATCATCGGGTGATGCAAAGGGTGGTTTTATCTCCGGAAGTTCCCTCATGGAAGGAATCTTCCAGGGCTCTG
>JABUEV010000128.1 GCA_013314865.1 Bacteroidales bacterium
TCATAATTCCGGCAAAAACAGCTATCAGGATGCCTTTTTTCAGGGCAAATTCTTTCACAGCTGCTTTTTTGTCCTCCTCGCTCATTTCACTGCTTTTAAGTGATCCTGCATAGCCTATTATGGCAATTCCTGCTACTGTTATTGCAACTCCAATGACTGTAAGAATTCCGGATAATGAGCCAAAAAGATTATCTCCGGCAACTATTGGAGGAATAAGTGTCCCGAATGCAGCGCAAAGCCCAAGGGCAATGCTCTGTCCAAGTGCCACTCCAAGATAACGGATGCTTAATCCAAAAGTCAACCCGCCGAAACCCCATAAAATACCAAAAAACATCGCCATCAGTTTTGCCGATCCCGGTGATTCTCTTAAAATTGGTAATAGTTCACCGTGCGGGATGAAAATAAGCGCAAAAAGCCATGGAGCAATAAGCCATGCAGCTACCCCCTGGCTGATCCAGTACGACTCCCATGCCCATGATTTTACTTTTTTAAACGGAACATAAAAACTTGCAGCCCCGATGCTTCCCAAGGCAATCAAAAGGATTCCTGCTATTGGATTCATATTACTTTTTTTTATAATTACAAGAATCGCAATTTAGAAACTTTAAGGAATGAAATTCACTTCACGGACAATTTTTTTATTCGATATTTTTTAATAATCTTGAAAACTAATTTCAAAACACCCTAATTATGAAAGCTCTAAGGTTGACCATCATTCTTGCATTTTTCTACTTTGGTATCTCATTCTCACAGGATTTGGCAGTCAGGGATCTCACTGTCGAACACAAAGTTAATCCTATGGGCGTGGATGCAGTAAAGCCGCGTTTTTCCTGGAAAATATCAGCAACAGGCGGATCTGTCATGCAGACGGCATATTCCCTGAGGGTCTCTACGGATGCGGGATTTAAGGCTTCAAAAACCGTATGGCAATCCGGCAAAATAATGTCAGATGAATCCTTGCTTCAGCCTTATTCAGGTCCTGACCTAAAACCTTATCAGAGATATTACTGGCAGGTAAGGGTCTGGGATAACAAAGGAAGAGTGAGCAAATGGAGTGAAGTTGCTTTCTGGGAAACAGGACTGATGGAACCTTCCGGCTGGAAGGCAAAATGGATAGAGCTTGAGGCTGACACAAACCGCTACTCCCCCTCTCCTCACTTCAGGAAGGAGTTTTCTATATCAAAGCAGGTCTCAAGTGCACGGGTATATGTTACATCGCATGGTTTCTATGAACTTCATATTAACGGGAAAAAGGCAGGCGACCAGGTCTTAACCCCCGGATGGACATCATATAGTAAACGACTTCAGTATCAGGTTTATGATGTTACTTCACTGCTAAGAAAGGGTAGCAATGCTGTAGGTGCAGTACTCGGTGACGGATGGTACAGGGGAACACTGGCATGGGGGAACAACTGGGCGGTATATGGAAAGAGACTGGGATTGCTGCTCCAGATGAAAATAGTGTTTACTGATGGCACCGAGGCGTTGATTGTCACGGATGAAAGCTGGAAAGGAATAATTGACGGTGCAATCAGAATGAATGACATCTATAACGGAGAAATTTACGATGCTACAAAAAGGCTTACAGGCTGGAATTTACCTGGTTATAACGACAATAACTGGATAAAAGTCAGAACAGGCAATTATGGAACAGGGAATATTATTGCTTCCGAAAGTGTACCGGTCAGGAAAATTCAGGAGATTAAACCGGTTAAGATTTTCAGAACTCCCAAAGGGGACCTGATAGCCGATATGGGTCAGAATATGGTCGGATGGATCAGACTAAAGGTTAGTGGCCCGCGTGGTACAGTAGTCACGCTCAGCCATGCCGAAGTAATGGATAAATATGGGGAATTTTATACCGAAAACCTTAGAAGGGCAAAGTGCCAGCTTAAATATACCCTGTCGGGAGAAGGTGAAGAGATATATGAACCGCGTTTCACTTTCATGGGTTTCAGATATGTTAAAGTAGAAGGATTCCCCGGCAATCTCACTCCGGAAAACCTTACCGGAGTCGTTGTTCATTCTGATATGACCCCAACAGGCAAATACGAAAGCTCAAATCAACTTTTAAACCAGCTGCAGCACAATATTGTATGGGGACAGAAAGGCAACTTTGTGGACGTTCCCACAGATTGCCCTCAAAGAGATGAGAGGCTTGGATGGACAGGAGATGCTCAGGCATTCTGCCGTACTGCTTCATTTAATTATAATGTCGCACCATTTTTTACAAAATGGCTTAAAGACGTGTCAGCCGATCAGAAACCCGGCGGTGAGGTTCCGGATGTAATTCCGGATGTGCTGAACAGTCAGACTGCCACCACAGCAAGACCTTCTGCAGGCTGGGGAGATGTTGCAGTTATTGCTCCATGGACTATATACCAGGTTTTTGGTGACAAAAAAATACTTGAAACTCAATACCCCGGCATGAAAGCATGGGTTGAATATATCCGGAAGCAGGCAGGCGAAAGTTACCAGTGGAAACAGGGAAGCAAATACGGAGACTGGCTTTTCTATCATCCGCCTGTAAATAACCACACTGAACCGGATGGATATACAGAACCCGATTTCATCGCAACAGCGTTCTATGCATACTCATCCAGACTCCTTGCGATGGCCGCCAAAGAACTTGGAAAAACTGATGACGAAAAACTTTACAATGACATTTACAACCGCATTAAAGAAGTCTTTAACCATGAATATGTGACCCCTGCAGGAAGGGTAGGAACAAATTCCCAGACATCTTATGTGCTTGCCCTCATGTTTGACCTCCTGCCTGCTGATTTGCGGTATCAGGCTGTGAAGTTCCTGGTGGATGACATTAAGAGCAGAAGAAATCACCTTTCAACAGGATTCCTTGGAACTCCATTCCTGTGCCATGTACTCTCAGCCAATGGCTATACCGATGTTGCATATGACCTTCTTTTGCAGGAGTCATATCCTTCCTGGTTGTATCCTGTAAAAATGGGTGCTACAACAATCTGGGAAAGATGGGATGGACAGAAGCCTGACAGCACTTTCCAGGACCCGGGAATGAACTCATTTAACCATTATGCCTACGGTGCCATAGGTGACTGGATGTACAGGGTCTCAGCAGGCATTGAAGCTCTAAAACCTGGCTACAAACAGATACTGATACAGCCGAATCCGGATGAAAGACTCAAATATTCAAAAGCTTCATTTGAAAGTCCATACGGGACAATCGAATCAGGATGGGAAATAAATGAGGGCAAAATAACTGTTAAAGTAAAAATACCGGCAAATACCACTGCCGTCATAAAATTATCGGCTGATGATCCTGCAAAAGTGACATCGGGAGGCAGAAAACTGAATGAAAATGCCAATCTCTCTGACATAAAAGTAATAGAGAAAAAAGTAACAATGCTGGCCGGTTCAGGCGATTATGTCTTTGAGTATGGTAAGTAAAGTTCGGATGAAACGCTGATGAGCTTTATTCAGAACCACCTGGGAGAATTTTCTGCCCTTTTTACTGCATTTTTCTGGACAATTACTGCACTTGCATTCGAATCAGCAGTCAGAAAGATCGGATCAATTCCTGTCAATATTATCAGACTGGTTCTGGGCTTTATTTTTCTGAGCATTTACACTCTCATCCGGAGAGGATTATTCCTCCCTGTTGATGCAGGCATCGAAAACTGGATCTGGCTTTCCTTATCAGGACTGGTCGGACTTGTCTTTGGGGACCTGTTTCTTTTCAAATCTTATGAGATAATAGGGTCCAGGTTTTCAATGCTGGTTATGACACTTGTACCTCCAATTACAGCATTATCGGGGTTTATTATCTTATCTGAGAAGCTTACGCTTCTCCATCTTGCCGGTATGTTTGTAACATTTTCCGGAATAATTCTTGCCATATTCAACCGTAATTCAAACGGGTCAGGATTCAGACTGAAATTAGCTCCTAGAGGAATTTTGTATGCTTTTGGCGGAGCTGTCGGACAGGCACTTGGACTTGTTCTCAGCAAGCTTGGTATGAATGATTATGATCCCTTTGCCTCTACTCAGATAAGACTATTATCAGGCATTGCCGGCTACATCTTTCTGATTTTCGCTTTTTCAAGGTGGAAATCAGTCTTTTCAGCTCTAAGAGACCGGGAAGGGATTAAGGCTACTTCAATTGGTGCATTTTTTGGACCGTTTCTCGGCATTTCGTTCTCACTTCTTGCTGTAAAATTCACTGCTACAGGAATAGCTTCCACAATCATGGCACTTGTGCCTGTTTTTATTATTTTCCCGTCAGTAGTTTTATATAAACAAAAGGTGACTCCCTATGAAATTGCAGGTGCAGTAATAAGCGTTGCCGGAGTTGCACTGTTTTTTATTTAACAATAATGTTTATGCTGAGAAAAGAGCTTCAGGAACTGCTTGCCGGTGAATTTGTCATGTCCACAGCTAGAAGCGGCGGTCCGGGCGGACAAAATGTCAATAAAACCAATTCAAAAGTAGAAGTAAGGCTGAAAATTGATACTTCCACAGCCCTTACTCAGGAAGAGAAATCAATTCTCCTGGCAAGACTAAAAACCAGAATTAATTCTGAAGGAGAGTTAATCGTTGCATCTCAGAGATACAGGTCTCAGATAAAAAACAGACAGGATGCCATAGCAAAAATGATTAAACTGATTGCCGGTGCACTTACTGAAAAGAAGGCAAGAATACCGACAAAACCGACAGATAAGTCAAAGGAAGTAAGACTTGAAAAAAAACGACAGAGAGGTTCTCTGAAGAAATTGAGAATGAGCCGGGAAGAGGATTTAAATGAATGATATTGTTTCAGGTTTCCGGTTATTGCCGGAAAACAATTCAGGCTGACAGCCATACTGCCAGGCTTAACAACTTCGAAAAGGCAATTGTGCAATATTGGAACCTCTCCTGTCTCACTTTCTAATCTCTCAACTCTCACCTCTCACATCTCACATCTCACCTCTCACATCTCAATATTGCCTCTCCCCTCTTTTTGCTTTTAGGAAACTGAACTCTTTGGCATAATAATTGTTATGCCAAAGATTTTCTTAATAGAAAATAATAAAAGAGTATAAATTCAGTTTTTAGCAAAATATAAAAAGAAGAATGAAGGCAAATTTTGCATGCAGTTTTTGCAGGACAATGAACACAATTTAAGTTCAATTTGTAAATAATTGTATTTCTGTATTTTATATTGACATGACATATAAAGGGTTCAGAATGTTTAAAAATAAAAAGAGATGTTAATATTTAAAATAAAAAAAATTGATCACTGTATTGACATAATGTATATTTTCGACGCAATTTTTTAATAGAAACCAATTAAAAACCACTCAAAACAAAGAAAATCAAAAGGTGAAAATTTTCATCTGCAATTATGAATGCTAACAATAATGAGGTTGTTGCCCTCCACGGAGAGGGCCGCCTCGTGGGTTGTTCTTCTGATGAAGAACCTGGCGCGAAAACCAATTATTTTTCGCAAGTTGAAATCCCAACTAAGTCAGTTAGCAACCGAACTCTGGAATTCCTGAATCGGTACTTCCCCCTGACGACACTTGAAAACTGGAATGACTGGAAATGGCAGTTGCGTCATTCTATTACTTCTATTGAAGATCTAAGTAGAATTATGTCTTTAACTGAAAAGGAAGTTCTGGCCATCAAGAACCTGAAAGGCCGTCTTCCTTTAAGAATCACGCCATATTTTGCTTCTCTGATCTATAAATCAAAGCCGTCACATCCCCTGAGACGGAATGTAATTCCGGTTGTGGAAGAACTGCTGATCAGCAGCAGTGAGCAATCAGACCCGCTTCATGAAAGCTCCTTTTCTCCGGTAAAAGGCATTGTTCACCGTTATCCGGACAGGATTCTATTCACCGTCACCCAGGTTTGCTCAAACTACTGCAGATATTGTACAAGATCTCATTCAGTAGGCAAACTTGACAAGCTGGGCAGATCAGATTTTGAAAAGGCATTTGACTATATAGCCAAGCACAAGGAAATAAGAGATGTGCTTATAAGCGGAGGTGATCCCCTGACTCTTACTGACGAGGTCCTGGATTATATACTTTTCAATATACGTAAAATTAAGCATGTTGAAATTATCAGGATCGGCACACGTGTGCCTGTAGTTCTTCCGCAGCGTATAACCGACGGGTTGATTAATACTCTGAAAAAATATCATCCTTTATTTATTAGTCTGCATTTTTCTCATCCTCTTGAGATTACAGAAGAATGTGCATCTGCCTGCAACAAGCTTGCCGACGGAGGATTCCCGCTAGGAAGCCAGACTGTGCTGTTAAAGGGTATAAATGACAATGTCCAGACCATGAAGGAGCTTATGCATAAATTGCTTATGATAAGGGTAAGGCCATATTATCTTTATCAGTGTGATCTTATTCCAGGGTCAGGCCATTTCAGAACCACAGTAAGCAAAGGTCTTGAAATAATTAAAGGACTCCGAGGATTCACCAGCGGATATGCCGTTCCTACTTATGTCATAGATGCCCCTGGCGGAGGCGGCAAAATTCCTTTACTGCCCGATTATGTCGTTGAACATAATGATGAGCATATAGTCCTTCGCAATTATAAGGGAGAAATCTGTGAATATCCGGAAAAATAGAGTCAAATGAAAATAGGTCTCACATTTGACTTGCGGTCGTGGTACCTCGACCGGGGTTATTCTATGGAGGATACAGCCGAATTTGACAAAGAGGAAACGGTAGATGCGATCAACAGCTCTCTGAAAAAAATGGGATTTGAAACCGAGCTTGTCGGAAATTGCTTTCAATTAATTGAAGCACTGGCATCCGGTAAGCGTTGGGACATGGTTTTCAACATAGCAGAAGGTCTTTACGGCGACGGAAGGGAATCAGTTGTTCCTGCCATACTGGATCAGTACAGGATTCCTTATGTATTCAGCGGACCTGTTGTGCTTGGAATTTCACTAAATAAATACCTTA
>JABUEV010000129.1 GCA_013314865.1 Bacteroidales bacterium
CCACCTTCCCCGGATATAATCCCGGCATCGATGTCTTTTTCGCCGGTATTTTTAGAGCGTCCGCAATGTTTGTTGCATGTTTATCCTGATACGGTAATTTTTCTGATGAAATTGCTCCTGCAGGGTTAAAAGCTAAAGACACTGCTCCGGCGCCTGCAATTTTGGCAAATGTCCTTCTGCCAATTGCGCCTGGTTTTCCTGAAAAGATCATACGGTATAAAATTAGTAGATTTGAACTTTCCTTAAAGAATCAAAGATATCAATTAAAGATTAGCTCAGGAAATAAAATTTTCATTGGTCTGTTACTTTTTTGGCAAATTGGAATTGTTAATTAATTTTGCAGTCAGAAATCCTTCGTGAGTTTCAGCCAGGGGCTATACCAGGCAAAAAGCTTAAGGATTTGCCTGAGAGACTCTGGTCGTGGATAAGTCATAGCCATAACAGGATTGATTTACGGAGGTTGATTTATCGGGGTGTGGCGCAGTTGGCTAGCGCACTAGCATGGGGTGCTAGGGGTCGCCAGTTCGAGCCTGGCCACCCCGACAAATGAAAAAAATTCTGGTTCTTGGGCTCGGGAATGAGATTTTATCTGATGACGGCATAGCTCCCCGTCTGATAAAAGACCTTTCAGAAAGTTTTTCGGGAGAAAATTTTGATTTTGAAGCCTGCAGCTGCGGCGGACTGGAAATACCTGAACTGATTCAGGGTTACAGGCAGGCGGTCTTAATAGATGCAATCAATCTTCCTGATACCGATCCCGGCGATGTATTACACTTCGTTCCTGAAGATTTCAAAGAAACCTCAAACCTTTCAAACCTTCACGACATAAATTTTATTACTGCCCTGTCTCTCGGTAAAACACTGGGAATCGACATGCCAGATGACATTCATATCATAGCAATTAAAATTGTTGAGGATTCAGAGTTCAGCGAAAAACTGTCTCCGGAAATTGAAAAAATTTATCCTGGGATTCTGATGAAAGTAAAGAAATTGATCGCCTCGATTTCTGGCATGCAAACCATCAGCGTAATGTAAAACTCAAATTAAATTCCAGGAATTTCAGCGCATTATCAACATTTTACAGGTCAAGCTTTGAAGTTAATCCTTTTTTTAGTATTTTTTCAGTTGCAAATAATTTTGAATTACAGGTCAAATACCTGACAGACGGAATTGAAAGATTACGCATGATTTAAAAAAGATTTTTTATCATTTGTGGTTGTCAAATCAAGTGCTCTATATCACTTAAAAACTGATTTTTCGGGAGGAAACCAGTGATGAAAGAAAAGCCGAAAATACTTATAATTGAGGATGATGCAGATCTTGTTGCAGCAATGAAGTTAATGCTGGAAAACAGAGGTTTCGCTCCATCCGTTGCTTATGATCCGGAAGAGGGAAAGGAAAAGCTCATATCAGAAAAACCTGACCTTATCATACTTGATGTCATGTTCGGAAGCAGGGGAGAATCAAAAGGGTTTGATTTTGCGCAGGAGATAAAGCTTGAAAAAGAATATGCATCCGTGCCAATACTGATGCTGACAGCGATAAATACAGAAAGACCTTCATTTAAATTTTCACCGGAAACAGACGGAGAGTTTCTGCCCGTGGATTCATTTCTTGATAAACCGGTCAGGTCAGATGAGCTGATAGATAAAGTTGAAGATCTTTTGAGACAAAAGACGAGCAAATGGAAAAACTGGCCTGAAAAAGACACGTAAATCCTGAGCCGGATTTAATCTTAAAAAACATATTCCCCATTACTGATTCTTTATTCCGCAGGTCTGATGCCTGAATATCAGATAATTATTATTACCAGCCCTCTCAGACTTTTTGATTAAATATATATTTCCCTGTTACATTTCCTGAAGATTTATTTCCTGACAGGTTACGTTAAAAACACTTCTGATATTAATTTTTTTGTGATATTATTCACATTATATTTATTGTTAGCATTATTTGCATTTTTTTATTTTATATTATACTTATAATTATAAGAAAACTAATATTTAAACATATTCTTTATTAAATGCTGATTAATAAACATTTGCATATTTCAATAGTCAATATTGTGATAATGTTTTTTATGTGATTTTTTTCACATTATTTATTCTTTTATTAACTGTTTTAATATTTTTATCATTTTTTCTATATTTATTTTCAGGATAAGATGTCATTTTGAGATTTTTCATAATAAATCATAAAATATGGAATTTGAACCCAGAATTATAGCTTTTTTGTGTAATTGGTGTTCATACACTGGTGCAGATCTGGCAGGAACATCAAGAATTACATATAAGGCGAATGTACGAGCCATAAGGCTGATGTGTTCGGGAAGAATTGAACCCTCCTTTGTACTGAGGGCATTTGCAAAAGGTGCTGACGGGGTGCTTCTTTGCGGCTGTCATCCGGGGGACTGTCATTATCAGGAAGGCAACTATCGCTGCCTGAGGAGGTATAAACTGCTCCAGAAATACATCAGACAGGTTGGGATTGAACCAGAACGTCTGAAACTTGAATGGATAAGCGCAAGTGAGGGAAAACAGTTTGCCGATCTTGTTAACAGTTTTACAGAAACCATAAGGGACCTTGGTCCATGTAAAATACAAAAGACAATGCAGGTTTTAACTTAATTTCTCTAATAAGATGGAAGAATCAAAATCCAAACTCAAGCTTGCAGTCTACTGGGCTGCTGCATGTGGAGGCTGTTGTGTATCTGTTTTGGATGTACATGAAAAGCTTTTTGATGTGGTTGCTGCGGCAGATCTTGTTTTCTGGCCTATTGCCCTTGATACAAAATATTCCGGCATCGAAGCCATGCCTAATAAATATATTGATCTGACTCTTTTTAACGGTGCTGTGAGAAACAGTGAAAATGAACACATGGCCAAGCTTTTGAGAAATAAAAGCAAAATACTTGTAGCATACGGGAGCTGTGCACACATGGGAGGTATTCCCGGCCTTGCAAATTTCACCAGCAAAGAAGAAATTCTGTCAAGGGTATATAATGAAAGCGAATCAGTCATAAATCCGGAAAACGTCAGACCTGTCCCTGAGTACGAAGTCAAAGAAGGAATTCTCGATATACCGCAGTTTTATAATGATGTACGGGCTCTTTCCCAGGTTGTGGATGTAGATTATATTATTCCCGGCTGCCCTCCTCAAACAGAGAGGCTTCTGGAAGTTTTCACAGCCATAGTGTCTGGTGCCGAACTCCCTCAAAAGGGATCGGTTGTCGGAGCAGGCATAAAGGCTCAGTGCGATGATTGCGTCAGAAAAAAATCAGAAAACAAGAAAATTAAAAAATTCTATCGCCCGTGGGAAATAATTGATGATGGTGTTACCTGTTTCCTGGAACAGGGAGTATTATGCATGGGTCCGGCAACAAGGGCAGGATGCGGCCATCGATGCATTAAGGGCAATGCCCCCTGCAGGGGCTGCTATGGTCCGCCGCCGGGTGCAGCTGATCCGGGAGCAAAAATGATGTCGGCAATTGCCAGCGTAATTGATGAGAAGGAACCCGAAGAAATAAGCAGAATAATTGAAGACATTGCAGATCCTGCCGGATTGTTTTATCGTTTTAGCCTGCCTGTATCGCTAATCAGAAGAAAAGTAATGTGATTCAAACCTGCTTTTAAAATTCAAAAAATAATGAAGAAAATAACCATTGATCCGATAACACGCCTGGAAGGACATGGAAAGATTGAAATATTTCTGAATGATGACGGAGAGGTAGGAAATGTGTATTTCCAGGTTCCCGAGCTTAGAGGTTTTGAAAAATTCTGTGAAGGGAGGCCCGTGGAAGAACTGCCTGCTATTACGGCAAAAATCTGCGGGGTGTGTCCGGGATGCCATCATATGGCATCAGGAAAAGCAGTGGATGCAGTATTTGGTGTCGAACCACCACCTACGGCAAAAAAGCTAAGGGAACTCTTTTATATGGCTCATTTCGTACATAGTCATACAGCTCATTTTTATGCACTTGCAGCGCCTGATTTTGTTGTTGGCCCTACTGCAGAAAAGGCACAGAGAAATATACTTGGAGTAATTGAAAAAGTTGGAAAGGAGATTGGCACTGAGGTTATTAAACAAAGAAGACGCGCCCAGGAAATACAGGCCTTGCTTGGTGGCCATCAGACTTTCGTTGTAATGAATATCCCGGGTGGCGTGAGAAAAGGTCTTCAGGACAATGAAAGAGACGATATCGTCGACAAAGCAAAAGGATTTGTTGATTTTGCACTATTTTCCATTAAAGTCTTCGAGGATTTTGTTCTTTCCAATAAGGAATATGTAAACCTTATTCTCAACGGCCCCTACAGTCTTAAACTCCATTCAATGGGACTTGTAGACAAAGACAACAAGGTGAATTTCTATGACGGCAAAGTAAGAGTTGTTGATACAGAGGGGAAAGAGATGTATAAATATTCTCCCCGCGAATATCTTGACTTTGTAGCAGAACATGTTGAACCCTGGAGCTATCTTAAATTCCCTTACCTGAAAAAGATTGGCTGGAAAGGTTTTATCGACGGGCAAAATTCAGGATTGTACCATGCCACTCCTCTTTCACAATTGAATGCTGCAGACGGCATGGCAACTCCGCTTGCCCAGAAAGAGTACGAAAAGATGTACAATACACTTGGAGGAAAGCCTGTTCATGCCACACTTGCAATGCACTGGGCAAGACTGGTAGAACTGCTTTATTCAGCCGAACGGCTTCTTGAGCTTGCAACTGATCCTGATATCACAGGTAAGGATTTGAGAGCGCAGTTGGGAGCAATCCCGGGAGAAGGTGTCGGAATTGTTGAAGCACAGCGGGGCACACTTACCCATCACTACCGGACCGATGAAAAAGGCATTGTGACAAAAGTAAATCTCATTGTAGGTACTACAAACAACAATGCACCTATCTGTATGTCAATTAAAAAAGCAGCTGAAGGATTCATCAGAAAAGGCGTAAGGGTGACCGACGGTGTTCTTAATATGATCGAAATGGCATTCAGGGCTTATGATCCCTGTTTTTCGTGTGCAACCCATTCTCTTCCGGGTCAGATGCCTATGATACTGGAGATCCGCAGTTCCGACGGAGAATTGCTTCAGCAAATTGTTCGGGACTAAGATTTTTTAAACTAGTTATATAAAACTAACAATTGTAAAAATGCGAACAGGAGTCTTTTTCTGCCAGTTACAGGATAACAGGAATTTAAATATTGATGCAATTGCAAAATATTCGGCAAATCTTCCTGATGTTGAAACAGTCCAGATATTAAGGCTAAAGCCGGTGCCTGACGCTTCACATCTGTGTGAGACAATAAAGTCGCATAAACTTGACAGAATTGTACTTGCAGGTGAAATGCCGGGTTACTTCAAACCTGTCTTTACTAAAGCTATGGCACTGGCAGGCGGCAACACTGATGAGATAAGGTTAGCATCATTTCAGGAACACGGAGCAAGCGGAGAAAACTCAATGGACAGGGCAAAAGCTATTGTAGCCTGTGCCACCCTGGGAATTCCATTCCCCCTTGCTGCAGTACCCGGAGGAAACCCGGTTAATCACGCCACCCTGATAATAGGAGGAGGAATTGCAGGTATCCAGGCAGCCCTTGAAATAGCAAATGCGGGCAAACAGGTTTACCTGGTGGAACAAAGCGGCACAATAGGAGGACATATGGCTATGTTCGACAAAACCTTCCCTACTCTTGACTGCGCAGCCTGTATTCTCACTCCAAAAATGGTTTCGGTCGGACAGCATGAGATGATACGTTTAATGACAAGATCCAATGTAATATCAGTTACAGGCAAACCAGGTTCGTACAGGGTTAAGATAAGACAGAAGGCAAGGTTTGTGGATGTTAAGGCTTGTGTTGCCTGCAACCAGTGTGCCGAAGTCTGTCCGGTAAAGGTAAAAAGCGAATTTGATGCTGGCATATCACTCCGCAAGGCAATTTACATTCCCTTTCCGCAGGCAGTTCCCAATGCCTATCTGGTTGATGAGACAAGCTGTTCCTATATACTGACAGGAGGTGAAAAATGCGGGGCATGTGTAAAAAAATGCCCGAAAGAATGCGTTAACCTGAACGAAAAGGACACCATAACCGACATAGAAGTTGGAAACATAATTATTGCCACAGGTTATGATTTCCTTGATGTCAGTAAAATTGAACAATATGGATACGGAGTGTTCCCGAACGTACTGACCTCAATCGAATTCGAACGTCTTACGAATGCTTCCGGCACTACAGGCGGAAGAATTGTAACAAAATCCAGAATAGTAAACAAGAAAACGGGGAAAGAAGAATGGATTTTTTCTCCTGAGGGAATGCCTCCGAAAAGTGTGGCTATTATTCATTGCGTGGGATCAAGGAATAAAAAGTACAATCCTTACTGTTCAAGGGTTTGCTGTATGTACTCACTCAAATTTGCACACCTTTTACGTGAAAAAGTGCCTAATGTGACGGTCTATGAGTTTTACATTGACATGCGCGCATTCGGAAAAGGCTATGAAGAATTTGCGGAGAGGATCAAACAGGAGGGCACTTATGTGGTCAGAGGGCATTCGGCATCTGTAGCCATGAAAAATGACCAGATGATAGTGAGAGGTGAAGATATATTTAATGACAGGCTTGTAGAGTTCAATGTTGACATGGTGGTTCTGGCAGTCGGGCTTGTTCCTTCGAAAGGTACGGAAGAAATCAGCAGAATGCTTGGAGTCCAGCGGGATTCAGACGGGTGGTTCTCCGAACTGGATTATAACGGCAGTCCTACTGATACCGATAAGGGCGGTATTTATGTAGCCGGCATGTGCCAGGCTCCAAAGGATATCCCCGATACTGTTGCACAAGCCTCGGCAGTAGCTGCCGGTGTGCTTAAAAGTCTTACAAGCGGAAAAGGAATCGGGCATATGAGCAGTCTC
>JABUEV010000130.1 GCA_013314865.1 Bacteroidales bacterium
AAGTCTGTTATCTCTTCTCGCGTTATTTTTTTGTTCGTTCTTGTCAGGTCTTTTAGTGTTTCATAAGGTCTGTGATAACCCTCCCTCCGGAGAACAGTCTGAATGGCTTCTGCAATCACAATCCAGTTTTCATCCAGATCGGCCTTTATTTTGTCGGTATTGACATAGAGTTTATTAAGTCCTTTGAGCATTGAGCTTAATGCCAGGATTGTATGACCGACAGGCACTCCGATATTCCTGAGAACTGTTGAGTCGGTCAGGTCCCGCTGAAGCCTTGAAACAGGCAGTTTCATGGAAAGATGTTCAAATATGGCGTTGGCATAACCTAGATTGCCTTCACTGTTTTCAAAATCTATCGGATTCACTTTATGAGGCATTGCTGAGGATCCGATTTCACCCTTTCTGATTTTCTGTCTGAAATAGTCAAGCGAAATATATGTCCATATATCTCTTGCAAGGTCAATCAGGATCACATTAATTCTTCTTAAATTGTCAAACAGCGCTGCGAGGTTGTCGTAATGTTCTATCTGTGTTGTAGGATGTGATCTCTGAAGCCCCAGGGTGTCATTCACAAAGCTGTCAGCAAAAGCTATCCAGTCAATATCAGGATATGCAGCTTTGTGAGCATTGAAATTGCCTGTTGCCCCTCCAAATTTTGCACTGTAAGGAATTTGTCCGAAGTATTTCGACTGTTCATCAATCCGGGCAATAAAAACAGCTATTTCTTTTCCGAGTCTTGTCGGTGAAGCCGGCTGACCATGAGTTCTGGCAAGCATAGGTATGTCTTTCCATTCTTCGGCAAAATTTGCCAGAGTCTCCCTGAGCTCAAAAAGAAGCGGGAAATAGACTTCAGCCATGGCATCCTTAAGTGACAGAGGGATTGCAGTATTATTAATATCCTGTGATGTAAGGCCAAAATGGATAAACTCACTCCACCTGCCCCACCCTGACTGAAAGAATTTTTCCTTCAGGTAGTATTCCACTGATTTTACATCATGGTTTGTAATTTTTTCTGTCTCCTTTATTTTTTCTGCCTCGCTTAATGCAAAATCTTCATAGAAAGCCCTGAGAATGTTGAAGTTATTTTTATTAAAATCAGCCAGTTGAGGAAGAGGTATTTCACAAAGTGCTATGAAGTACTCTATTTCAACCATCAGGCGGTAGCGGATAAGTCCGAATTCGGAAAAATACACGTCGAGGTCTCTGACTTTCTGCCTGTATCTCCCGTCAAGGGGAGAAATTGCTGTAAGGGAATTTAAATCCATAGTTGACCTTTTGGTGTTTTAAATTGTTTATACCTATTGGACAAAAGTACTATTTTAGATGCATGAAAAAAAAGGATATGAATAAAATCAGGATTTCAGCGGTAAGGTATGCCAATACATATCCTTTTATTTACGGACTGAAACATTCTGCAATTCCGGTTAAGGCTGTTATTGAGACTGATCATCCGGCTGACTGTGCGCGCAAGCTATCTGAAAACAGGGCTGACCTCGGCCTTGTCCCTGTTGGTGCAATACCATCAATCGGGAAAAGTTACATTACAGGAAGTTATTGCATTGGTTCAAACGGCAAGGTGAGAACGGTCATGCTACTTAGCAACAGTGAACTTGATGAAATAAAATTTGTCTACCTGGATTACAGGTCACGAACATCCATAAACCTGGTTAAAGTCCTTGCCCGAAAGAAATGGAAGAAAGATTTTCTGTGGATGAATACCTCGGAAAACTTTGACTTCCTCAATATTGGAGACAAGGCTGGTGTTGTGCTGATCGGTGACCAGTGTTTTGAATTTGAGAAAATGTTCAGAAAAAAATATGATCTGGGAGAAGAATGGTCGGAGTTGACAGGTTTGCCGTTTGTTTTTGCCTGCTGGATCTCCAACAGGCACCTTGACGAGGATTTTGTAAGTGAGTTTGATGAAGCTCTGAGGAATGGGGTAGACAACATCGAAAAAGTAGTGGAGGAGTTCGGTAATACAGGGTCTATCAGAGGAGGGGAGCTATATGACTATCTGACCAATAACATCGATTTTAAATTTGATGATGCCAAAAAAGAGGGAATGAAGTATTTTCTGAAAATGATGGAGGAGTTATGAATGAGCTTGGCAACAATGATAATTTCACTATCAGGGATTTCAGGGAAGAAGATTATGGCATGATCGCAGGACTCTGGGAACTGCTTGGACTAGGGAGCCCTGAAAGAGGAGATACCCTGGAAACCATCAAGGAGACTCTCAGAATCGGCGGCAGACTGCTTGTCATGGAAGAAATTTCATCAGGAAAAATTTGCGGAACTTCCTGGATGACATTTGACGGAAGAAGAATCCTGCTCCATCACTTTGGCATCCGGCCTGAAATGCAGGGTAACGGACTGTCAAAGAGCCTGCTTTCTGCTTCATTGAGATATGTTAAGGAAAAAGGATGTCAGGCAAAGCTTGAAGTCCATACATCCAACTACAAAGCAATAAATCTCTATAAAAAATTCGGATTTAAGCACCTCGGAGACTTTGATGTTTACATCTTAAGGGATATCTCCCGGATTCAATTTTGATTTTTAATTTAGAAGATTTATAAGTAAATTTGAAGGTTAGACATACCGATCAATCTTAAAATCTATATATGATGGCAAAAACAATCACCTTCAACGAGCTCCGGAAGATCAAAGACCGTTTACCCTCCGGAAGTATAAAAAAGATTGCCGAAACTCTTGATCTGAATGAAGAGACGGTGAGAAATTACTTCGGAGGGACTAATTTTGAAAGAGGAGAATGTGTGGGCATTCACTTTGAACAGGGGCCTGGTGGCGGAATTGTTACAATTGACGACACCACTATACTCGACATGGCTGAAAAAATGATCAACAGGTAATTTCAGCCGGGGCCGTCTGCTGTTTAAAGCAAAAGGCCCTGTCTTTTGCTTTTTTTGTTCTTAGAATGAACCTTACCAGCAATATTTATTCTGCTGAATTAAACCTCAGACAGCCAGCAGAGGATTTTTTTATCCGGATTTGGGGAAACACCAGACTTCCCTCCCATGACATCGACCATCACAGAAGGGTCTGGCATTATGCTAAGGAACTCCTTCAAAAAACGGAGGAATGCCGTGGCGATAATTTCAGTTTTTCGCCTGATCAGCTGCTGCTTGCTTGCTATTTTCATGATATCGGCATGTCGGTTGATCGTGGGATAAAACACGGTAAACACGGAAAGGATATCTTTTTAAGGTTTCTTTCAGAACATAGAATTGATGCGGAAACCTTTAAAGATGCTCTCGATGCAGTAGAAAATCATGATGATAAAGATTACACCGCGCCGGCAAATCCAAATGACCTGATCAATTTCCTTTCAGCTTCTGATGATATGGATGCTTTTGGATACGCGGGAATTTACAGATATATCGAAATTTATCTTAACAGAAATTTTAAGCCCCATGTTTTAGGGAACCTTATCAGGGAAAATGCCTCAAAACGATTTGCGAACCTGAAAAGGAATTACGGATTTCTAAAGAATCTGATTACCAGGCAAGAGAAAAGATACAAAATCATTGACAATTTTTTTACGGCCTATAATGAACAGGTAACCTGTCTTGAATCTGGTGATAAAAATCAGTTTGCAGAATACGGCCTGGTTGAAGAAATCGGTAAATTAATATGTAATAACCTAAATATATCTGATGTTCTGACCGATCCTTTGCTTAAGCCCGGCAATGCCGAGGTCAGAAATTATCTCCAAAAGATTCAGTCAGAGTTAAAGACAAATCATTTTAGATAATTTAAACCGCATTCGGACATTAATTTACAGACAAAACCTTCCGTTCATACTATTAAAATGTACCTTTTGACAATGTCATTATTTTTAGATTCAGATTGAAAATTTTCCAGTTTAACGGCCTCTTAATGAGTTTTTTTCGTAAATTTAACTATATCTAACACTCAATAAGATGGCTAATTATTTTCTTGTCTTCATTTTTGCAATTTACGCAGGCATTAATGAAAATACAAACATGCCTTCGGCTTCTTCTGAGTTTCCTTTTTTGAAAGCAGGCAATGAATGGCGTTTCAGAATGAGCACCTCTCAAATGCCTACAAAAGTGGAAGTTGTTTATAAAATCTCATCAATCAGAGATGACGGCTATATCGAAGTCGAGACGAGGTTTTCCGGTCTTGGTTCTGAAACGATTTTCTGGTATGCCGATAAAAAGGAGTTTTCAGATTTAGCTTCTCCTGAGGACGGCTACAGGATAACATTACTTAAAGTCAACCCTGTGGTTAACGACACCTGGAGCTCGACTATGGAAGAGGAGGGAAAAACCATAACAGTTACCCGAAAAGTGGCATCATTGAATGAATCCATTCAACTACCTGATAAAACTGTTGCCAAAGACTGCATTAAAATTCACGAAACAATGAGCGGTTATCCACAGTATTTTAAGGATATTTGGATAAGCAGGACATACGGAATAGTATATATCAAGGGTAAAGGTTATGTTGAAGAGGATGATGAGCCTCCTCAATATTTTGATCTTGAATATGTACTGATTTCCAAATCTTTTTAACGATTAGTAATTGTTTTCCGACAGGCTTGCAGAGAGGTCCGGTTCTTATTTGTAGTTACAACCAGGCAACTTTCTGAACCGGCTTATGGTCCTTCCCGATTATGTCTCTGTAAAGTATTGGCCTTCTTGCCATTAAGTATCTGTGTCCGCCTGCATCAGTAAGCTTCACCGGATCCAGAGTTGCAGTTACAACATCATTTCCGAGATGCCGGCATTCAGCAAGTATATCACCGAAAGGATCCAGAATCATTGAACAGCCGTTTTTGAGCTGGTCGTCATCCATTCCTATTGGATTTGAGAAGACTGCAAATACGGCATTGTCGTAAGCTCTGGCAGGAAGCCATTTCATAAGCCACTCTCTGCCTTTCGGGCCATCAAATTCTGACCTCAGTATTTCCCTGTTCTTTTCCACATCTTTCCAAAGCTCAGGATCGACAAATCCTGCGCCCGGCCTTGGAGAAGGAGTGCACATAGTTACATGAGGCATGAAAATGACATCAGCTCCAAGAAGCTTTGTGGCACGTACATTCTCAATAATGTTATTATCATAACAGATAAGAATGCCGCATTTCCATCCCTCAATTTCAAAAATTGTATAACTGTCTCCCGGTGTTATATGTTTATTGATGAAAGGATGAAGCTTCCGGTGTTTGGCTATTACTCCGTTTCCATCGACACATACGTATGTTTTAAAGATACGTTCACTCCTGTCCTTCTCGAAAAGGCCTGCAAGGATTCTGATTTGATGACGGGCTGATATTTTTATCAGCTTCTGTACAGAGTCGCCTTCAGGTACATATTCTGCAAGGTCAAGCATTTGTTCCCTTGTCAGTCGGCGTGCAAAGGTATAGCCGGTCAGGGAGCACTCGTGGAAGGCGATTGCGGCCGATCCTTCGGAAGCAGCCCTTCCTGCCAGCCCATCAATAACCGACAGGTTATATTCCTTGTCGCCGCTCCTGTTCTCAAATTGCGCTGTTGAAACTTTTATGCTTTTCATTTTTATATAAAAAAAGGCCGGAGGAGATTCTCCGGCCTTAAAAATAAGAAATAATATTCTAGTAGCCTTCTCTTTCTACATAATGAGTATGAAGCAGTTCATGGGCTTTATGGCTGTTTGGTTTACCCAGGAACTCCTTGTAAAGGGCTATAACATCAGGATTCTCATGTGACTTACGCAGAACCATGTGTTCATCTTCCTCATAAATTGCCTTCATACGGTTTTCACGAACCTCCCTGCTGGTTGGAATTGGCTGGCCGCCTCCACCTATGCATCCTCCAGGGCATGCCATTATCTCAATAAAGTGATACTTGACATTTCCTTTACGCAATTCTCTCATTATCTTATTGGCATTTGTAAGTCCATGGGCTATTGCAACCTTCAGTTCCACACCCTCAAGGAATTTCCATTCGTCCAGACAGCCTTCAATTTTCACTGATGCTTCCTTAACGCCATCAAGCCCTCGTACAGGTGTAATGTTCAGATTGCTGAAAGGAACTTCCCTTCCGGTGACGATTTCATAGGCAGTTCTGAGTGCAGCTTCCATCACACCACCGGTAGCACCAAAAATTACTGCGGCTCCTGTCGAATCACCCATAATAGAGTCATATGGTGAAGGTTTCAGAACCCTGAAGTCAATTCCTGCCTGTTTAATCATCACAGCAAGTTCCCTTGTAGTTATGACATAATCGATGTCTTTGTAGCCGCTTGCCCTCATCTCCGGCCTGTCAGCCTCATACTTCTTAGCAGTACAGGGCATGATTGAAACTGAAACTATTTTTGAAGGATCAATTTTCTTTTTCTTTGCGAAATATGTTTTTGCAAGCGCCCCGAACATCTGCTGAGGAGATTTGCATGTTGACAGGTTTGGAAGGAATTCAGGATATTTATGTTCGATAAATTTTATCCATCCCGGTGAGCAGGAAGTGAACATCGGGATTTTTGTCTTCTTGTCACCGTCAACAAGCACTTTTTTCAGTCTGGTCAGCAGTTCAGTTCCCTCCTCCATTATTGTAAGGTCGGCACTGAAATCAGTGTCAAGCACCGAGTCAAAACCAAGCTGTTTCAGGGCGGTAACCATTTTTCCGGTGACTCTCTCACCCGGATCATAGCCGAGATCTTCTCCAAGCGCTACTCTTACTGCAGGTGCTGTCTGAACCACAACATGTTTGTCGGGATCATAAATTGCATCCCATACATGGTCGATATAGGTTTTTTCAACAAGTGCTCCGGTCGGACAACGGTTGACGCACTGGCCGCAGTTGGTGCAGACAACATGGCTCATCGGCCTGTCGTGGAATGAGGACATTTTCTGCTGGGCACCTTTGTTGA
>JABUEV010000131.1 GCA_013314865.1 Bacteroidales bacterium
AATGATTTTTTGGGGCTTAAAAGTCAATTCTAATCTTTACTACAAAGGCTGGTATGTATTAAGCTGTCCTGATTCAAGCATCTTCTGATACCTGTCTCTAAATTTCTGCAGAAAAACCTTATCAAATTTTTCCTGGCCTATTACCAATGGGTTAGGTTCAGCCGGTTTTCTTAGCCGAAGCTGGGCAAAATCTGACTCCTGCGAGTGAAATGCCAGTCCGACATCGCATTTTGCCTCACGGGCAAATGCCTTAAAATATTCGATAGAAGTTTTGTATAGTCTTGCTTCGACCTGTGTAGGCCATACTGCAGATCCCCCCATTATTCCAGCCATGTGAGTTTCTCCATTGTCGGTTACCGGGAAGATGAAGGACAAACAACCCGGACTATGGCCTGGCGTTGCAATAATCTGAAATATCACAGATCCGATTTTAATTTTCATTCCGTCAGAAAGATAAATGTCTACTGACTGCGGCCTTTTACCAATATAAGCCCATTCCGGCGGAACAGTCTGCAAGAAATTCCATCCCGTCAGACTCATTGCAACTTTGGCCTCAGGACATACATTCTTTTTAAGATATTGGACTCCGCCATAATGGTCAAAATGTTCATGTGAGATAAATATCACTTTAATCCCGGAAGGATCCAGCCCCAGCTTTTTCATATCATTAACCATCAATGCAATGTCTGTATCACCAATTCCGGTATCAAGCATAACTAATCCATCACCTGAATCCACAATAAACACTCCGACAGTGGTTGTCCCGACAAAATACAGATTATCAAAGAGCTTTATAGGCTCAACAGGTTTATATGGGGGACTAAAAGAAGCCGGCAATCCCGTGGTATCTCCAGGATAAACAGCCAACGGAACTGCCGCTTCTTTCACCTTCATGGCGGAAATTGCTTCTTCAAGAGTTAGATAATCTTTAGCAACCTTTGTATCTGCTGATTGCTCTGACCTCTTCCTTTCAGTCATGCATGAGAAAGATGCCAGACACAATAATAACCAGGTTAATAATTGTTTTTGTCTCACGTTCCAAACATTAGTTCAATAAAGATACATATATTTAATAAACTTGCTGCCGGTCATTTTGCAGTCTGTCATTCCGGAGTATTTTGACCCTGAGAATGATTGTTTTTATTGTCTCATAATAGACAGGGGTTCGTAATTTATAGAATGAATCTCCAGATATCTTTTTGGAAAGTTGTAATGATGCTTATTTTTCATTTATCATATATACAGATTAACAGGCAATATTGACAAGTCTCCTGCCTCTCCTGACCTCTGTAAATGAAGAGTTGAAAAACCGGAAATGAATATAGATGTTTGGTAAAACTATGAAGTTATTATATCTTTAAGCGTTGTTTCACTATATCCGTTTTATGGATATATGGCAATGATCTTCTGATGGATAAAATCAGGCTAAATTTTTAAAATACTAACTATACACTTTACAATCTATGAAAACCAAACTACCAAAAATTTTAGTTTTATTTTTATTTTCTACTCTGATTATGGCTTTTATGCCAGGTGGCGAGAGCATAAAGAAGCCAATATACCTTAATACCTCGTATAAATTTGAAGAGAGGGCTGCCGACCTGGTTTCGAGAATGACACCTGAAGAAAAACAAAGCCAGCTGGGAAATACAATGCCGCCCATTCCGCGACTGGGAGTAAATCATTATGATGTCTGGGGCGAAGCTTTGCACGGAATCATGGGAAGAAACAACAACAGCGGCATGACAGCAACTTCTTTCCCTAACAGTGTGGCCGTCGGGGCAACCTGGGACCCGGACCTGATTAAACGTGAGACAAAAGTGATTTCCGACGAAGCCCGGGGATTCAATTACGATGTTATTTTTACACTTACATACTGGTCGCCTGTAATAGAACCGGCACGCGACCCGCGCTGGGGACGAACTGCCGAAACTTTCGGCGAAGACCCTTTTCTTGTTTCTCAGATCGGAAAAGGTTTTATCCAGGGTTTGATGGGCGACGACCCGAATTACCTTAAAGCCGTTCCCTGCGGAAAACATTATTTTGCCAACAACACGGAGTTTAACCGCCACTCCGGAAGTGCCAACATGGACGACCGCGACATGCGGGAGTATTATCTCCTGCCTTACAGAACTCTTATAAGGGAATATAAACTTCCTTCAATCATGACAGCCTACAGCGCTGTGAACGGAGTACCGGTTTCAGCAAGCAAATACCTTGTTGACACGATTGCCCGTAAAACTTATGGACTGAAAGGTTATGTAACCGGTGATTGCGGTGCGATTGACGATATGGTAAGAGGTCATCGCTATGCCGAAAACCATGCAGTGGCTACAGCACTGGGAATAAAATCAGGTGTTGATACCGATTGCGGAAGTGTTTACCAGGCTAATGCCCTGAAAGCTCTCCAGCAGGGATTGCTCACTGAAGGTGATATTGATAAGGCGCTTGTGAATATGTTCACCATAAGAATGAGGCTGGGAGAATTTGATCCTCGTGAAATTGTTCCTTATGCCGGAATAAAGCCCGGTATAATAAACGACCCTTCACATAATAACCTCGCACTTGAAATAGCAACCAAAACACCTGTGCTGTTAAAAAACAGCACAATCCCTAAAACAGGGGCAAAAGCGTTACCTATTGATTTGAAGCAAGTTAAAAAAATTGCTGTTTTAGGTCCACAGGCCGACAAGGTTGAGCTGGGAGATTATTCCGGACAGATTGAGCCTCGTTATAGTATTTCGCCGCTGAAAGGAATTCAGAACTACATTAAAGAGCATAATCTCAATACCGAAATTGTGTCTGCAGTAAGCGGTAATACAAACAGAAATACCGATTTTATAACCGTGAACAGTTTTTCTTTAGTTCGTAATGGCGAAGTTTTGAAAGAATACGATGCAACAAAATTTGTCTCCTCGGCTCCGGGTCTCATTGTAGCTTCTAGATTCGGACGGACTGCCATAAGCGGCATCAAGGATGGCGACTGGACTGCCTACGGCAATGTTGATATTACGAATGTCGATTCAATAAGGTTCAATCTGAGTTCATCAGCCAGGGGAGGAATTCTGGAAGTCAGGGTAGGCTCTTCTGCCGGCAATGTACTGGCATCAGAAAAAATCAGCTCTGTTCAGCAAAGTGGAGAATTCCCGGGTTTTGCACGCCCAAGGGTTGTACCTGTGAAAATTAATACACTGGGTATCACGGGCCCGCAAACTCTTGTACTGGTTTATCGCGAAGCAGAAGAAAAGGAGACAGACCCTGAAATACTTAAGCTGGCAGCCGGCTGCGATGTCGCTTTGATTTTCGTGGGTACTGACCAAACCACCGGCAGAGAGGAGTCCGACCGTTTTGCATTAACCTTGCCGGGCAATCAGAATGAACTGATAAAAGCGGTGGCCGCAGTAAATCCCAATACCATTGTCGTGATGCAAACAATGGGAATGGTTGAAGTGGAACAATTTAAAAACCTTCCTAACGTCTCAGGCATTATCTGGACAGGTTACAACGGACAGGCCCAGGGAACGGCAATGGCGAAAATACTGTTCGGCGATGTAAATCCGGGAGGAAAGCTGAATGTAACATGGCATAAATCGCTGAGCGACCTTCCTGATTTTAACAATTATAATCTTCGCGGCGACGGCACCAACGGACGCACTTACTGGTATTTCGACAAAGATGTTTCGTACGAATTCGGATATGGCTTATCTTACACCACATTTGCTTACAGCAATTTTGCCATCAGTAAAACCAATATTACACCAAACGATAAAATTACTGTAAGCGTTGATGTTCAAAACACCGGAACCGTTGACGGAGATGAAGTGGTGCAGGTTTATGTAAAAACACCAGACAGTCCGGCATCCCTTCAAAGACCGATAAAAAGGCTTAAAGGATTCAAAAGGGTGACCATTCCCCGGGGTCAGACAAAAACGGTTTCAATCGATATCAACTGCCAGGACCTTTGGTTCTGGGATGCAAAACAAAGGAAAATAACTTTTGATCCGGGCAGGTATGTTTTTGAGATAGGCGCATCTTCAAGAGACATAAAAGGACAGGTGGAAGCTATAATGAGCGGCAGTTACAAACCAGTACTGACAACAGTTGTGGCTGAATGCGACAAAGTTGTCTTAAGGCCCGGAGATGTCGTGCAGACGAATGTCACGGCAAGTATGTCCGACGATAGCTTCTACGATATCACAAAAGCTGTAGTTAAATACAAAAGCAATAACCCCGCTGTTGCCAGTGTTGATGAAAAGGGAAAAGTAACAGCTACAGGCGTTGGTGTTGCGTCGATTTTTGCATCTGTTACAATAGACGGTACGACCGTTTCAGACAGCTACCCCGTTAAGGTCATGCCCGATCTGAATCCCCGTTCAATTACAGTTAATGGCAAAAAAATACAGGGTTTCGATAAAAATGTAAAGGCTTACAGCTACCTGTTGAAAAGCAATTCAAAAATACCGGTAGTAAAAGCTGAGGCTTTGACCGGCGGTGTCACGGTTGAAATTGAACAGGCCAAAGGAATACCGGGAACTGCTGCAGTTAATCTTATTGACGATATAACCCTGGAAAAGAATGTTTACTACCTGAACTATGATGCAGAATCGGCAAGCGATGAATTCAACGGCAGTGCTGTTGACCCCAGGTGGGAATGGGTCCGTGAAAACAAGTCAACTCACAGTCTGTTATCTAAACCGGGCTGGCTTACAATCACAAGTGAACCCGGAGGTATTTTGGAAGCTACTAACAATGCGAAAAACTTGCTTCTGCAAAGTGCCAATAACGACTGGACGATTGAAACCCGGCTGGTTTGCTCCAGAACCCCGTCCCAGCCTGAAAACGCTGGTATTGTGGCTTATCAGAACGATGATAATTTTGTGAAGCTGATGTTCAGGGCTGTGATTAAAACAACGCGGGCCAGGGGAGTGCAACCCGGCACAATAGACCTGGTTATGGAAGAAAACGGTATTGCAAAATCCCTGGCTTCTTTTAACCTCACAAAAGAAATTACTGGTGACAACGCATTGATTCTCAGGCTTGAGAAAAAAGGAAGCATTTACACTGGCTATTATTCACTCGACGGCAAGAACTTCGAGCGGCTCGGAACAGCCAATATGCTGCTGAAAGACATCAGGGCCGGATTAGTTGTATGCGATGGTATCGTAACTCAATACATGAAAAGTACCTTCTGGTTCGATTCTGATACCACAAAACCAAACACGCCCTTCGATGTATCGTTTGATTATTTCCGCATAAAGAATACCGGACTGAAATAGATGCCAGGTCACCTAAAGAAATATCTATATGAAAAAACATGTTCTTATTCTCGTTGCCGGAATTATTTGGATTTCGGGTCGTTGTTTCGGACAGCAGGCAAACGTAAATCTTGATTACAACCCGCAAAAGAATACTGAAGGTCTGATTCCGTTCAGTGCTGCTGTAAATTCGCCTGAGGTGCACGATGACCGTACCGTCACTTTCCGGTTGAAAGCGCCGAATGCTCAGAAGGTCGTTTTGGCGACCGGGGCAATCTACACTGCCAATAACCTGGGCAGAGAGCCTCTTCCGTTCACAAAAGGCGATGATGGCGTCTGGACACTGACCATCGGTCCTCTAAAACCTGATATGTATGCTTACCATTTCAATGTCGATGGCATGCAAATTCCTGATCCTAACAATACTTATGCTGCTTTTACCGCCATGCCGCCTTACAGTGAGTTGATTGTGCATGGTGACGGGCCGGCTTATTATGATGCCCGGAATGTTCCTCACGGTACTGTGACACGCCATGTTTATCATTCAGAAGTAACAAATGGAGAGAGAGAACTCTACGTTTACACTCCTCCCGGTTATAACCCGAAGAAAAAATATCCGGTTCTGTATTTGCTGGGAGGAAGCGGAGAACTCCCATCCAACTGGATATTCGACGGAAGGGCAAATTTTATCATGGACAACCTGTTGGCCGAAGGAAAGGCTGTTCCCATGATTATTGCCATCCCCAACAACCAGGTAATTCACCGGAACAATCCCAAACATACCGAACTGACTTTCGATATTTTTGAAAAAGAGCTCCGCAATCATGTGATTCCGCTGGTTGATGGAGCTTACAGCACAATAAGGTCACCCAAAGGAAGGGCCATTTCAGGTTTGTCGATGGGAGGCCGGCACAGTATGTTTGTTGGTTTTCGCTCACTTGACCTGTTTGCCAGTTTTGGCATTCTCAGCGCCGGTGATACCAATGCGGAAACCTCGTTGGCACAGTTTTTAAACGACCCGAAAGTGAATGAAAAAATAGATTACCTTTTTGTTGGTCAGGGCACAGAAGAAGCAAATGGATTTATTGGACAAAGATGCGTGGCATTGCATGAAGCCCTGGTAAAACATAACATTGAGCATGATTATTATGTAGGTGGTCATGGAGGCCACGACTGGTCTACATGGCGGCACCTGTTGTATTACCGGTTTTTGCCCAACCTGT
This sequence comes from Bacteroidales bacterium, assembly GCA_013314865.1. Lineage (GTDB taxonomy): Bacteria > Bacteroidota > Bacteroidia > Bacteroidales > VadinHA17 > LD21. The sequence continues at coordinate 6,479 of JABUEV010000131.1, forward strand.
GGAAAAGCAAATAACGCAAACAACGGGGTTACATAACATTTAAAGATAAAAAGAATGAACCTCAGTTTAATCATTTATAAACTGAGGTTCATTTATGTTTTCACTCAATATTTTTCTTTTCAACTTTCCAGTTCGGATCTTTTGAAAGACCGCAAGGATTACCTGTGAACATCTTCCCGGCTTCCTTATTGCTTTTAAGCTGCCACTTGAACCAGGCTGTTGCAACCTTTGCAAATTCACCTCCATGAGGCTGACTGTATGTTCCTCCGTGCCCTACGTCCATGTTGGCAACGAAAACCGGAACATGGTTGATACGCCTGAAATCATCCATCCCGTTCTCATAGGCGATATCCTTTTCTCCTCCCAGAAGATAAAGTGTTGGCGCATGCAGTTTTAGAAGA
>JABUEV010000132.1 GCA_013314865.1 Bacteroidales bacterium
TTCCCACTCTGCTTCCCGGTTCCGTCCTTTTTCTTGGACTTCCATTACCACCAGCACGCAGGATGATAGATGCAGGCCTGCCTGTTGCTCTTGCTTCTGACTATAATCCCGGATCTTCACCTACAGGGAACATGAAACTAATTATGTCGCTGGGATGCCTGATGTTTAAATTACTGCCCGAGGAGGCCATTAACGCCGTGACTGTCAATTCGGCATACGCAATGGGATTGTCCGAAACTCATGGTTCAATTGCAAAAGGGAAAACTGCTAACCTTTTTATCACCGCAGAAATTCCTTCATATGAGTACTTTCCGTATGCTTTCGGAACCAACCTTATTGATACGATTATACTTAAAGGCAACATAATTAAAAGAAATATTAAAAATTAACAATAGTGCCGGCTATCCGGTACCAAATAAAGAACTAATTCTGTTATGGTTAAGAAAATTCTTGAATGCGTTCCCAATTTCAGCGAGGGCAGAGATATGAACATTATAAGGCAGATAACTGATGTTATTGAAGCTGTGGAAGGTGTCAGTCTGCTCAATGTTGACCCCGGAAGGGATACAAACCGCACGGTTGTGACCTTTGCAGGTACGCCCGATGAGGTTTGTGAGGCTGCCTTTCTGGCTGTAAAAAAAGCTGCCGAACTTATTGACATGTCAAAACACAGAGGAGCACACCCCAGGATGGGAGCAACTGATGTCTGCCCGCTGGTGCCTGTTAGAGGAATAACAATGGAAGAGACAGTAGTTCTTGCACGAAAACTTGCGGAAAGAATCGGAAACGAGCTTGGCATTCCGGTTTATTGTTATGAGAATGCAGCATTTGAAGAAAAAAGAAGAGACCTGGCAAATTGCAGGGCAGGGGAGTATGAGGGGCTGAAGAAAAAACTTTCCGATCCTGCATGGAAGCCCGATTTCGGTCCGGCCATCTTCAATCCTAGATCAGGCGCTACTGCAGTGGGAGCAAGGGATTTTCTGATAGCTTTCAATGTAAACCTGAATACAACATCCGTAAGAAGGGCAAATGCCATTGCTTATGATATAAGGGAGAAAGGAAGGCCAATGAGGGAGGGAAACAGCCTTACCGGAAAAATAGTGAAAGATAAGGAAGGAAATCCTTTGATGATACCCGGTTCGCTTAAACATGTAAAGGCAATAGGATGGTACATTGAAGAGTATGGAATTGCACAGGTTTCCATGAATCTGACAAATATTTCAGAAACTCCGCTTCACATTGCATTCGACGAGGCATGCCGCAAGGCCGAAGCACGGGGAGTGAGAGTAACAGGCTCTGAACTTGTCGGACTAATACCGCTGAAGGCTATGCTTGAAGCCGGAAGGTATTATCTTGAGAAACAACAGCGCTCATCCGGTGTGCCGGACAAGGAACTTATAAAAATCGCAGTAAGATCTCTCGGTTTAAATGATATTCGGCCATTCAATCCTGAAGAAAAAATCATAGAATATATTCTTGGAAGGAATGAAAGGAAGAAAAAACTGAAAGACTTGTCTCTTGAGGAGTATATGAATAAGACAGCTTCAGAATCCCCGGCTCCGGGAGGTGGATCAGCCTCAGCTTATATCGGAGCCCTGGGCTCAGCTCTTGGCACTATGGTGGCAAACCTCTCAGGCCATAAAAGAGGTTGGGACGAAAAATGGAAGGAATTTTCTGACTGGGCATGCAAGGGGAAGGAAATCCAGAACAGGCTTCTTGAACTTGTAGATGAGGATACTGATGCATATAATAAAATTATAGAAGCCCGTTCCCTTCCTTCTGAAACAGAAGCCCTGAAACAGGAAAGGGATAAGAATATTCAGGAAGCTGTAAAACAAGCTGTTATGGTTCCTTTTAAAGTCATGGAGACTGCTTTTTCAGCCTTTGGACTTATAAGGGAAATGGTGGAAAAAGGCCTCCCGGGATCAGTAACTGATGCAGGGGTTGGAGCCCTTGCTTTGCTTGCCTGCATAAAAGGAGCCTTTCTTAATATCAAAATAAATGCATCAGGCCTCCGTGATGAAAAATTCATGAAGGATATCCTGATGAGAGCATGCGATATCGAATCAAAAGCTATGATGGAGGAAGATGCAATAATAAAACTGGTCAATTCAAGAATCTGTCCTGAGAAAAAACAGCAGGGATCATAACTGCCGGTTCACAGCTTTATTCTGCGAATCGTGCGGAGAAAATGCGAATATCTCTTTTCATCTGTGCGGTAAATACCCTGATGATCAATTGTGTCAATCCTGACTCTTCCTGATGCATGAATAACCAGTCCCTGGGAAATAATCATCCCTACATGTGATATTCTGCCTCTTTCGTTATCAAAGAAAACCAGGTCGCCGGGTATTGCCTCCGAAATAAAACTGATACACTCTCCTGCCTCGGCCTGCTTGTTACTGTCGCGGGCTATTGGAATGCCATGTATCTTATACACAAGCTGAGTAAAACCCGAACAGTCAATTCCTGAAGGTATTCTACCTCCCCAAATATAGGGGCTGTTTATAAACTTGAGTGCAGTATCTGCAATAGACTCACTGCAAATGATATAACTCTCCGAGAAATCCTTCGGAGCAGTATAGGTTTTGTCTGCAAGAGTGAAAGTTCCTGCTTTAAAATCCGGATTGTATATTTCACATCCTGCTTCAAGTACAAATCTTGTATTATCATGCCTCTTACAAGCCATCGGACGGTTAAGAACGTATCCCTTTGAATCGTCTGTTTCACTAACCTGCTGAAAATGATTTAAATCAACCCATCCTGTATAATTGTCATACTGAGTTCTGATCCTTGCCCAATGACCGAATTTTTCAATTATTGAGTACTTTTCGCCAAAAAGAATCTGACTAAGCATTTCCGATCTATGCGAAGGTGCTGAACGCAGAGGTACAAATACATTATCACAAATGAAATTTTCCATAAGAAAAACCGGTTTGAAGCAAAATTACTAAATATTCACCGAAGGATTCATCCATTTCTCATCTCATGATTTAATAAAACAGTCTTTGATGTTTTATACATAAGAAATTGCATATTTTTACGTATGTAATTAAAGATTTCACCAGGCCTGCCAGTATGAAGGATTTTATAAAAAACGGCAACCCCGGGAAAAAATACCTGTTTCACCTTGGTTTTTTCATAGCCAGTGTATTCATAATAACAGGAATCTCCCCCCGCGAAGGTAAATTCAGATATGAATTTCAAAAGGGAAGGCCATGGCTTCAGTCATCACTGATTGCTCCATGGGACTTCCCAATACTCAAACCTGAAAACATAATAGCAAAGGAGGTTGACAGTATTAACAGGAATTTTACCCCGTATTTCAATTATGATCAGAATGTGGAAGTCCAGGAAGTCAAAAATTTTTCAGGTTACCTGGATAACCTGAGGAAGAGTTTCGAATCGGAAAACAGGTCACTTTCTGATCTCTCATACAATACTGCAAAAAGGGAACTTGTGCAGATCCTTTCCGGAATTTACCGGAAAGGCATCGTCGGTGTAAATGATGTTCTTGCATCTGCCGACAGGGAAAAAGGTTCATTAATAGTCCTTACAGGAAGGATAGGGGAGCAGAGAAAAATATCTGATGTGTTCGGACAGAAAGATGCGTACCAGTTTGCCATTGGAAAAAGGGACGAGTTAGCTGCGAAATTGTCGTCGCCAGGGAATAACAATCTGGGCACTTTTATATCATCAGTCTCTTTTTATGATTTTATCAGGCCTAATCTTTTCTATGACCAGTCAACCTCCAGTGCTGTTAAAGAAAAACTTTTAAAAAGCATCAGTCACAGTTATGGCCTGGTACAGCAGGGTGAACTTATTATCTCAAGGGGAGAAATTGTCACTGAATCGAAATTCAGGGTTCTTGAATCACTCAAAAGCGAGTATGAAAAGAGATTGGGTCAGCATGGAAGATGGCTAGTACTGGTGGGTCGTTTTATCCTTATTGCAGCATGTTACATTATTCTTTATCTTTTTATGTATCATCACCGGCTTGATATACTCAATTCAACACAAAAGACATTCTTCATTATTCTTGTCATACTGCTTTTCCAGATTTTAACCAGGTTGATGACATACCTGCCTGCAGAATGGATTTTTATAGTGCCTTTTGCACTGATAGCCATACTTATAAGGACATTCTACGATTCTCGGCTTGCACTTTTTGTTCACCTGACTTCTGTTTTGCTTGCCGGATTAATCGTTCCAAACTCATTTGAGTTCATTTTCATTAACCTTCTGGCAGGTGTCATTGCAATTTTTTCTCTAACAAATACATACAAACGCGCGAAGCTCTTTTTCACGGCATTGATGGTTTTTCTTACATATTCAGTTGTATATTTTGGCATAGGTATAATGCAGGAAGGAACGCTTGCAAACATGAACTGGAAGAATTACTCGTTTTTTGCAGGAAACGGAGTACTGGTTCTTCTAGCATATCCTCTTATTTTTGTTTTTGAAAAGACATTTATGTTCCTCTCTGATGCCACATTGTTTGAGCTTTCGGACACAAACCAGCCTCTTCTCAGGAAGCTGGCTGATGAGGCACCCGGTTCTTTTCAGCATTCACTCCAGGTTGCAAACCTTGCAGAAGAAGCTGCCCGCGAAATAGGAGCAAACCACCTACTTGTAAGAACCGGTGCTTTATACCATGATGTCGGTAAAATTGTAAATGCAGGGTATTTTATTGAAAACCAGTCTGAAGGATTTAGCCCCCATGATTCACTTGATCCCCTCAAGAGCGCTAAAATCATTATTGATCATGTCTCAGAAGGCGTTAACCTGGCCAGGAAATACAAACTGCCTTCACAGATTATAGATTTTATTCAGACTCATCATGGTACATCCGTGGCGTACTATTTTTTCAAAAAATATATGGACCAGAATCCCCGAAGCATCGGAATGGAAAAGGAGTTTTCATACCATGGTCCTAAACCTTTTTCAAAAGAGACTGCCATAGTTATGATGGCAGATGCAGTCGAGGCATCATCAAGAACTATTACCGGATACTCAGAGGAAAATATCAGTGAACTGGTTGAAAGGATAACCTATCTGCAGGAACAGGATGGTCAGTTTGGAGACACTCCACTGACTTTCAGGGATATATCCGAAATAAAAAATGTATTTGTCAAAAGATTGTCAAATATTTACCATGCGAGGATAATTTACCCAAGAAGGGAAAATCCCAGGGTTTAACGCATGTCAATCACTTCAACATCTTTGTATTTTGAGGGCTGAAAACTAAATTCCGGAGGATCATGTTTTTCCTTGAGGCTGAAGTACTTTACATTGACTGTTATTGTTACTCCACCCTTGGTCTTGTATTCAAGGCTCTTAAGTTCTGAAGCCTGTTTGCTGATATTGAGCCTTATTCTGATGAAATCGCTTTCCAGGTCTTCCGGATAGAGATCGATAAGATACCCGTCAGGCCGCTCTTCCAACAGCCTTTTCTTATATCCCTCCTTATACATTGTAAAAATGGAGGCTGGCTGACTGAAAAAGCTTTTATCATTTTTGTCGGGCTTTGTAATTGTGACCTCTTTTTCAGCCGGGAGATAGCTCCATGAGGTTTCACCGTTAAACCAGATGATATTGTCCGGAAGTTCAAGCCGGTATTTGTCCTTACTGAGAATTACACTTCCGGATATTGTTTTTGTGGTGTTCTCAATCTGGTCATTTGTTGTCATGTCGAATTTCATCGATACTGAAGGAGCCGCCATCGCTGCAGACGAAAACCTGTCAAGAATCTTTACAGCTTCCGGGTCGTTTTGTCCTGCTGTTTTGACAATTGCCACTACTGATATGCAGAAAAATAGAAAAATCCTCATGAATCCCTGTTTTATTCCAGGCTCTTCAAAATCTGTTCCAATTGTAAAATGTCGTGGCACAGTACCTCTCTTGCCTTACTTCCTTCAAATTGTCCCACGATTCCTGCGGCCTCAAGCTGGTCTATAATTCTGCCTGCCCGGTTGTAGCCTATTGACAATTTACGCTGAATCAGGGAAGTGGATCCCTGCTGATGCTGAACCACCAGACGGGCAGCTTCCTCAAACATCGGATCACGTTTTTTAAGATCAATTTCCTGTGTGCCGGCTTCACTGTCGTCTATAAATTCGGGCAGATGCATTGCATCACTGTACCCCTGCTGTGAACCGATATATTCTGTAAGTTCTTCAATCTCCGGGGTGTCAATGAATGCGCATTGCACCCTGACCGGCTCAGCACCGCTCGAAACTAGCATGTCTCCGCGACCAACAAGCCTGTCGGCTCCGGTAGCATCTAGAATCGTCCTTGAATCAATCGATGAGAAGACTCTGAAAGCAATTCTTGTGGGGAAATTTGCTTTAATGAATCCCGTAATGATATTTGTGGAAGGTCTCTGGGTTGAAATAATAAGATGAATTCCAATTGCCCTTGCCAGCTGGGCCAGCCTACCAATTGGGCCTTCTATCTCCCTTCCTGCTGTCATTATAAGATCTGCAAACTCATCAATTATAAGTACTATATAAGGCATGTATTTATGCCCTTTTTCGGGATTGAGTTTTCTTGAAACAAATTTCTCATTGTACTCTTTTATGTTCCTTACCTGAGCATCCTTCATCAGCTCAAGCCTGTTGTCCATTTCGATGCATAAGGAGTTGAGTGTCTTGATTACTTTTTGTGTATCGGTTATAATTGCATCTTCCTCATCAGGGAGTTTTGCAAGAAAATGACGCTCAATTTTTGAATACAGCGGAAGTTCGACCCTTTTCGGATCAATAAGCACAAATTTTATCTCAGCAGGGTGTTTCTTGTAGAGTATTGATGTGATAATGGCATTTAT
>JABUEV010000133.1 GCA_013314865.1 Bacteroidales bacterium
TCATCCTTTTGTCCGGCTTGCTCCACGCGGTCGACTGCGGGGTACATTACCGATTCAACATCAGCAATATCATTGTAACGTTCATAATGAACCGGTCTCTCGGTATCGCGGGCTTTTATTGCATCGCGGCAGGCAACGAAATTTACACCCGGACCTGCTTCATTTCCGAGTGACCACATTATTACTGAGGGATGATTCTTGTCTCTTTCCACCATTCTTACAACCCTGTCGACATGTGCTTTCTGCCACTTCACATCATGTCCCAGCGATTCCTTGCCATAGCCCATTCCATGTGATTCCACATTTGCTTCATCCACAACGTAAATGCCATAAATGTCGCAAAGCTTGTAAAAATCAGGATGATTGGGATAGTGACTTGTCCTGACTGTATTTATATTAAACTGCTTGAACAATTCGACATCCTTTTTCATAATTTCAAAACTCACGTGGCGGCCTTCAAACGGATCATGTTCATGCCTGTTTACGCCTTTTAGAAGCACACTTTTCCCATTGATCCATAATTGCTGGTCTTTAATTTCAATTTTCCGGAAACCAAAAGGTGTTGAGATTGCTTCAGTTATTTTACCTGCCTGATCTTTAAGCACAAAAAGCACCTGGTAAAGATTTGGTATTTCTGCCGACCATAACAAAGGATTATTGACAGTTACTGACCTGGAAACTTTCAGTCCCGTTTTTGCAGGAACCTGCTTAACGGGAACAGAAATAAGAGGATTATTTACATCGGGCATCTCTCCGTAACCGGTAAGATATACGTCACATGTAACGGGGCCCTTTCCGCCAGTGTTTGAAAAAGAGAGATCAAGCTTAAGGTCGGCTTTGGAAAAGTCTTCATTGAAAGCTGAAGTGACCTTGAAATCGTTCAGATATACTTTTGGCACTGCAAAAAGGAACACATCCCGGTATATGCCGCTCAGGCGGAAGAAATCCTGGTCTTCGAGGTAACTTCCGTCGCACCACCTGTATACTTCAACCGAAATGTTGTTCTTCCCGGGTTTAAGATAGCGGGTAATGTTAAATTCGGCCGGGGTCATACTTTCCTGGCTGTAACCGACTTTCTGGCCGTTAATCCAAAGATAAAAGGCACTTATAACACCTTCGAATCGCACAAACACCTCTTTGTCCTGCCATTCAGACGGAAGGCTGAACTCACGCCTGTATGATCCGACAGGGTTTGGCTCCTTGTTCTGAGTATAATTTGCAGGTGGATTGCCAAGTATTTTTGGAGGATTTCTTTCAAAGGGATAAGTTATATTTGTATAAATAGGCGTTCCGTAGCCTTTCATTTCCCAGCATGAAGGCACCTCAATGTTATCCCATGCCCTGACATCATAATCATTTTTGTAGAAATCAGCTGGTCTCAGGTTGGGATGTTTTACCCAGTTGAATTTCCAGATTCCGTTGAGGTCAAGGAACAGGGGTGAAGCGTGTGAGACATCAGCTACAGCCTCGTTTACAGATGAGTATGGGACATAGTGGCTGTGCGGAGCCTCTTTGTTGATGCCGATAACCTGTTCATTCTCCCAGTCATTCTGGGGAAATGCATTAAGGACGGCAAAGAATGCAGTAAAAACAAAAACGATTATTCTTTTCATTTCAATCTGTTTAGAATTATATAGAATTTTACCTGCACAATTTATAGTATAGTTTTCAGTATAAAAACTGAAATTATCAGCCGGAAATGAAAAAAAAGTTAAAAAATCAAAATATCAGAATGGTTAATTAATCTGATATTTTTAATTCCGGCTTCCGGTTCTGAGTGCCCTGTGAGAAATATATTCCTTCACTTCAGCCGGTTTGATTGAATAAGGAATAATTAATATTTAGGAAGTTTATAGCCGTTATTATATACAGGTGTTATAAGCTTGTTGGCAGTCTCAGCCCTGAACTGCTGTTTCGCATCATCCCAGTAAACCTTTTCTCCGGTACGATATGCAATATTGCCCATCTGGGCTACCAGGGCAACATTTCTGCCAATATCTATTCCGGCGTTAAGTTTCTGAGGTGTATTATTTTTAATGCAATCCAGGAAATTCCTTACATGAAGGTCAAGGCCCACGCCCACGTTTTTCTGAACGGGCACAGGTTCGATTCTTTGTTTTTCAGGCACCACTTCCCATCCATTCCTGTCGAGTACCAGTGTACCATTCTCGCCGATATATGACATTCCGTGAGGTCTGCTCCAGTTACCCAGTCCTATTCCGATGGTATGTTCCCATATCATGGTAAAATCCTTAAAGTCATAGACAGCTGTCATTGTATCGGGGGTAACCATATCGTCATCAGGAAATGCATATTTGCCTCCGATGGCCATTACTGATACCGGAACTGATTTCCCCATGCCGTATAGTATATAATCTATCAAATGAACTCCCCAGTCGGTCATCAATCCGCCGGCATATTCCCAATACCATCTCCAGGTTGCATGGAACCGGTTTTTATTAAAGGGTCTTTTGGGTGCGGGTCCCAGCCACAGGTCGTAGTTTACGCCTTCCGGTACAGGAGAATCAGGCACTTTTGGCACAGCACCCTTCCAGTCGACATACGACCAAGCCTTGCATGTGCGGATTCTTCCCAGTTTGCCAGATTTGAGATAGTTAATTGCATCAACAAAGTGAGGCTGGCTTCTCTGCCACTGCCCTACCTGAACAAGCTTGCCATGTTTCTTTGCAGCTTTCTGCATTATGTTTATTTCGGCTATTGAATTGCCGATGGGTTTTTCAACGTAGACATGCTTGCCGGCTTCAAGTGAATGAACGAACTGCAGACAATGCCAGTGGTCAGGAGTGCCAATAATGATGATATCAATATCCTTGTCTTCGAGCATATTTCTGTAATCGACATAGAGTTTGGGCTTCGGGGCATTCATTTTAAGAAGATCGTCAGTGCGCCTGTTAAGCACATTGCGGTCGACATCGCATAGTCCGGTGCACTGTACTTCAGGATTCTTTAGAAAAGATGCAAGATCATTGAATCCCATGCTATTGGCTCCAATTAGCCCTACCTGGATCTTGTCATTGGCTGAAACTCTGGCACGACTGCCCGAAAGATATTCGAAAGGAATGGCTGACCCGGCAGCAATTATTGACGCGGTTTTAATAAAATTTCTGCGTGTTGAATTCATGGCAGTACATTTTGATAACGGATCTGCAAGTTAAGATTTTAAGGTTAAAAGATCAATGATTCAGACATTAAAAATCATTAAAAACCTTTTTGCATAAACTTCTTAATAAAGGCAGGACTATGCTGCAGGTTTGAAGATAATATCTACAACATCGGCCTTTTTGAACATTTTACGGGCAATTTTCCTTATATCCTTTACAGTAAATGATTTAAGTATATTTTCATAATTGTCAGGATCGTCATTGTTTATTCCGTAGCTGTAGTATCGCGTCAGGGTATTAAGCCAGTATGCATTATGCAGTTTACTTTCCTCCCTTGTTTTAAGCAGATTGTTTACAGCTTTCTCAAGGTTTATTTGTGAAGGGCCATTTTGCATAATATTGTCAAGCTCGCTGTATATAATGGCTTTGAGTTCTTTTGCGCGTGCAGGATCACAGTCGAATGTAATTCTACCTTCAGCTGCCTGGAACGGTCTTTTCTGTGCCCCAAGAGAAACTCTCACACCGTATGTGCCGCTCTCCTCTTCCCTTACCTTTTCAGTATAAACAATATCCAGAATGCCGTTTATGACTTCCAGCCCAAGATAATTCCAGGGTTTATATCTGAATTTTTCAGTTTCAAAAGAAAGGTAAACGGTAGCTTTGGGGATGGTAAGGGGGATGCTTATTTCCTTTGTGATTTTGCCGTCGGGCTGATCTATTTTTCTGTTAATCCATGTCTCCTTTCTTCCCTTTGCAGGAAGAGAACCGATATATTTTTCAACCATCTGTACAGCCATGTCTTTTTCAATGTTTCCGACGATGAAAAAGATGAATTCATCGGCCCCTGAGAAACGATCGGTGTAAACAGAACGCATATCATCCAGGGAGATTTTCTCGATTGACTCTTTTGAAAATATGGGTGTTCTTGGATGGTATCCGGTGGTAATGAGTGACACGCTGTCACTTTTGATTTTATTCGGATCCTTTTCCATATTTACAACTATGGCGGAATATCTGCTGATGATTGCATTGTGGGCAGATTCGTCAAATCTCGGGTTTGCCAGCCGGAGGTAGAGCAGCTGCATCATTGTCTCGAAATCCTTTGGAGTGGAGGAGCCGGTAATTGTTTCCGTTGTTTCGTTAAGTGCCACGGCAACGGATGCTTTCTTTCCGGCAAGCATTTTCTGAAGAGTGACATTATCATAGTCGCCTGCTCCGTACATTGATACAATACCATTCAGGAGATTGGCAGCCAGCACATGCTCATCATTCAGTTTTGAAATACCGCCGAAGCTAAACCCTGCCAACGTCACATCATCTTTTTCGTAGTCAGCCTTGCGGTAAATCACCTTAATATTATTTGCAAGAGTCCATTCTTCTGCATCAAACTGAGGAAGGGATCGTACTGAAGTAATTTTTGAACCTTTTAGTTCATCCCTTACAAGGGACTCAGCGAGTTCATCTTCACCATACGGCTCTATGGCGGAAGCTTTTACCTTTGCTATTATATCAATCGCTTCCTGTTCCGTAAGATGAATAATATTATCCCCTTCAAGACCCTGAACAATAATTGTTCTGTTTTCATCCTTCATCAGTTTTTTGAATTTTTCGGAGACCTCTTCAGGGGTGATCGTACCGATTATTTCCTTAAGGAATTCAAAGTCAAAATCCACTGAGGTCAGCGGTTCTCCTGTAAGGAAGTAATTAATAATGGCTTCCACATGGGTGTCGTTGTCGATTTTGTCTTTTTGCTTATAATAATTTTCAAAAGAAGTCAGCATGGATGCTTTTGCCCTATCGAGTTCGCCTTTTGTAAATCCATGTCTTTTTGCCCTTTCAGCTTCGGTATAGATTGCTTCCAGTGCGCGAGCCTCTTCATTTTTCCCTGCAACAGCTGTAATGGTCAGGGCATCATACCCTCTTGCATAGTATTCTCCGAAAGAGATTGTCCCGGTGGCAACAGGAGGATTCTCCTTCTGAAGAAGCTCACTGATTCTTGTACTCAGCATTGAATTCATCAGGGAGGTGACATGATTATCCCGGATATACTGTAAGTTTTTCTGTTCTGCAGGGACACTTTCATGGAGGGTAACGACTGATACCAGGGTTTGGGGAGCCTCTTTGTCTGTGGCCAGCACAAAACGCGTTTCACTGTGTCCCGGAACTTTCTGAAATTCTCTTGGCAAGGGATTTTGAACAGCCGGGATTCCGGAGAAGAGAGTCTTGATTTTTGATTCCACTTCATCCACATTTATATCACCCACAACAACTATAGCCTGGAGGTCGGTCCGGTACCAGTCGTGGTAAAAGTCTCTCAGTGTTTTATAATCGAAGCTTTTTATAACGTCAATATTCCCGATAATATCCCTTTCTGCATATTTGGTGCCTTTCAGCACAACGGGAATTATCTGAAAGATAAGTCTTCTGCTGGCGTTTTTGCTGGTTCTCCACTCTTCGGCAATAACCCCTCTCTCGAGGTCTATCTCTTTACCTGACAAAGTGATAAAATCAGACCAGTCGTGAAGTATCAGCAGGCATGTATCAATAAGCCCCGGTACATCAACAGGTACATTTGAAAGGTTATATACAGTTTCATCGAATCCGGTGTAGGCATTAATATTACTTCCGAAAGCGACTCCGTGTTTTTCAAGGGTGTTAATTACTCCCTTGCCCGGGAAGTGTTGAGTTCCGTTGAAAGCCATATGTTCAAGAAAGTGGGCCAGCCCGTTCTGGTCATCTTTTTCAAGAATTGCCCCTACATTCTGGACAATATAAAAGCTGGCTCTTTTTTCAGGCTCTTTATTGTGTCTTATAAAGTATGTAAGACCGTTGTCAAGTTTCCCTGATCTGATCTCAGGATCAACCGGTGCCGGCTTTGAAAGGTCTGTCTGGGCACATAAGACTGATGCTGACAGCAAAAAATAAAAGAATGGAATAGATAGTAAAAGTTTCTTCATTTCGATAATTGATTTTGTACAGGCTGTTTACCTGCATTATTTAACGGATCAGAAAAGTCCGTGAAGCGCTGCATTTATCTTGTCGATTACCTCACTCAGGTGATCTTTGTTATTGGGGAAGTTATAATGATCAGCCTCAATAATAAGCAGTTTGCCGAGGTTATACGACTGAATCCATGCTTCATATCTTTCATTAAGACGTTTGAGGTAATCAAGGCGGATAGAGCTTTCATATTCCCTTCCCCTTTTCTGTATCTGGCTAACGAGTGTAGGGACTGATGCTCTAAGATATAATAGCAGGTCAGGAGGCTGGATAAAGGAGCTCATTATCCTGAACAGGGTTGAATAATTTTCAAAGTCTCTTGTCGACATTAATCCCATTGAATGAAGGTTTGGAGCGAAGATATAGGCATCTTCATATATCGTCCTGTCCTGGATGATGGTTTTGTCAGATTTTCTTATCTCGAGTATCTGGCTGAAACGGGTGTTAAGAAAGTAAATCTGCAGGTTAAACGACCATCTCTGCATGTCTTCATAGAAGTCATTCAGGTAAGGATTGTCGTCAACATCCTCATAATGCGGTATCCATCCGTAATGTTTAGCCAGCAACCCGGCAAGGGTTGTTTTTCCTGAACCTATGTTTCCTGCAATAGCTATATGCATCCTGCGGCGTTTAAAATTTGAGACCTAAAAATAGTAAAAAATGATAATTGTGAGACAATATTTTATTATGATG
>JABUEV010000134.1 GCA_013314865.1 Bacteroidales bacterium
ATAGGACAGTACATAAAGTTTAACGGCATCTGGCTGAAAGTGATAGGAGTATTGCAAAAGACAAATGTAAGCCTTACAGGCTTTGAGGAAAAAGGGGTTAATGTTTACAACGACAATATTTACATACCCATTCAGACAATGCTTCTGAGATATCAGAACAGGGCGCTGGTAAACACAAAGCTTGTCTCGGAAGCTTCTTCAAATGTAATGGTTTTCGGAGGAGGGCCAGGCGGACCGGGTGGAATGGCAAGAGTTGTGGTCAGCAGTTCGGATGCCGCAACAGATGTAGAGACAAACTACAACCAGCTCGACAGGATAGTAGTACAGGTTCAGGAAACAGAACAACTCACACCTACAACTGAAATCCTGAGCCGGATGATGACCCGCCGCCACTCAGGAGTGAAAGACTTTGAAATTACTGTACCTGAGCTCCTGCTCAAGCAACAGCAGAGAACAAAGGATATATTCAACATTGTGCTTGGAGCCATTGCAAGTATTTCTCTTATAGTTGGGGGAATTGGAATTATGAACATCATGTTTGCTTCAGTGATGGAACGTATCAAGGAAATAGGAACAAGAATGGCAATAGGTGCCAAGAAAATGGATATAGTTGTGCAGTTCCTTTCTGAAGCTGTACTGATTAGTGTTACTGGCGGATTTATTGGAATTTTCCTTGGTGTCATTATGGCGAAGCTGATACAGGAAATAGCCGGGATAATGACTATAGTAACTTTCTTTTCGGTCTTTATTGCGTTTGGTGTCTCAGCTGCTGTAGGGGTGATATTTGGCTATTCCCCGGCAAAAAGAGCTTCGGAAAAAGATCCAATTGAGTCATTAAGGTATGAATAAAATATTAAAAATGAAGAGAATAGTTTTACTGTCAACATTAATTCTACTGATTTTCAATTTTCAGAGATCCGTTTCACAGGAAGTTAAAAAGCTCACCCTTGAAGAGGTTATTAAACTTGCGGAGGAGCAATCTCCCAATGCACTCATGGCAAAACACCGTTTCAGGGCAAGCTACTGGCAATACAGAACATTTGTGGCTCAATACAGGCCTTCACTGACTCTTACGGGTACCACTCCCGACTACAGCACGGCATACGAAAAAGTATGGAACTCGTTCAAAGAAACATGGGACTACAAGGCTTCAAATACATTAAGCAACATAGGTTCGCTTAGTCTGTCACAAAATATTGGTCTGACCGGAGGTTCAATATACCTCAATTCAGATCTTACCTTGTTTAATGATTTTGAAAATGATACCAGAAGATATATTTCTGTTCCGTTAAGCATAGGGCTTACACAGCCATTATTCAGGTATAACTCACTTAAGTGGCAGAAAATAACAGAACCGCTTAAATATGAGGCTGCTAAAAAAACTTTCCTGTCGAACATTGAAGCAGTTCACAGGCAGGCAGTGACCAATTTCTTTGCCCTTGCCCTTGCTCAGATTAACAAGCAGATTGCTGAGATGAACTATTATAATGCTGACACACTCTACAGGATTGCCAACGGAAGGTATGAACTGGGGACAATTGCAGAAGATGAACTGCTCCAGATGCAGCTTACCTGGCTTAACACCGAGACTGCAAGAAAGGAGGCTGAAATGAATCTCAGGGACAGGGAGATACGTCTCAGATCATTCCTTGGATTCAACGAGTCAGTAAGGATAGAACTTGTGCTTCCGACAGAAATACCTGACCTGCAGGTTGAGCCTCAGGAGGTGCTGGAACTTGCAATGGTAAATAATCCGGAAATTCTGAATCAGCAGTTGAATGTTTTGTCGGCCGAGAGCAGTCTTGCCCAGGCAAAAGCCGAAAAAGGACTTAATGCAAACCTTGTCGCTTCATACGGCTTCAGGGACCAGGATCCTGATTTCATGCAGGCATATAATGATCCTGCCAGACAGCAAAGGGTAAGAATCGGATTTACGCTTCCAATACTCGACTGGGGGCTGGGCCGCGGAAGATACCGGATGGCAAGGTCAAGCCTTGAGCTTGCCCAGGTTCAGTCACAACAGGCACTGATCGACTTCGAACAGAACCTTTTACTGGATGTGGAACAGTTCAACCTCCAGAAGAACCAGGTAGCTATAGCGGCAAAATCCGACACTGTGGCAATGAAAATGTTTGAAGTTACCAAGGCGCGTTTCCTTATAGGAAAAATATCGATCCTTGAACTCAACAACGCTGATACAAGGAAAGACCAGAACAGAAGAGCCTATGTACAGGCTTTGCAGAATTACTGGAGTTATTTCTATAACCTCAGGGGTCTTGCCCTTTATGATTTTATAAACAGAAAGCCGCTTGAAACAGATTTTGAAAAATTACTGGAATAAATAACGCCCAGTTTTTTTACCTGAAGAGACGCGATACTTCGCGTCTCTTCTGTTTTTTTTAAAAAATTAATATCTTTGCGCCTCAATAACAGAAAAATTTAATTCTTAAATAAATCAAATAACCTACAGATGCAAAACAAAGCTGCTATTATCGTACTGGCAATTGCACTGGCACTTGTTTCAATTTACCAGTTATCATTCACATTTGTTACCTATAAAGTCAACAAGGACGCCAAAGAATATGCAAAAGGTGATTTGGTGAAGCAACGCAATTACCTTGATTCCATTGCCTCACTGCCAAAAGACAAGTGGAGTTATCTTGGGTACACCTTTAAGGATTGCCAGAAGAAGCAGTTAAATCTTGGACTGGACCTGAAAGGCGGGATGAACGTAATTCTTGAAGTATCAATTGAAGACGTTCTGAGATCTCTCTCTAATTACAGTGCTGACAGGACCTTCAATGAAGCTTTGGCAAGAGCAAGACAGTATCAGAAGCAGAGTCAGGCTGACTTTCTGACCCTCTTTGGCAGAGCATTCCAGGAGATAGACCCGAATGCACGGCTTGCCGCAATTTTCGGAACAGTCGAGATGAGAGATAAAATAAACTTCAACTCATCAAATGAAGAAGTTTTGAAAGTTCTTGACGAAGAAGTCTCAACTGCAATAGATAATGCCTTCAATATTCTCCGCACAAGAATCGACCGCTTTGGTGTGGTTCAGCCTAATATTTCAAAAATGGCCACCAAAGGGCGTATCCTTATTGAACTTCCAGGTCAGGAAGATCCGAAAAGAGTGCGGGAACTCCTTCAGGGAACGGCAAACCTTGAATTCTGGGAGACATATGAGAACTCAGAAATTATTGGATACCTTGTCCAGGCAAATGCTCTGCTCAGAGACCTTCAGGCAAATGAAAAACTGCCTGAAGCCGTTGCATCTGCTAATCAGACTGGAACTGCATCGCCGGCAGATACGGCAAAAAAAGACCAGACCTTGCTTGATCTTATTGAAAAAGACACAACTAAAGCACAGACAGCAAGTACCCGTGAAGAGTTTAATCTTCAAAACCCTCTTTTCGGAATTCTTAATCCAAGGGTAACAGAAGACGGTCAGCCTTTGCCCACAAGCATGGTCGGGCTGGCTGCAGGAATTGATACTGCAAAAGTGAACAGTTATCTGAAAATGAATCAGATTAAGGCACTCTTCCCGCGCGATCTTAAACTGCTCTGGAGCCAGAGCCCATACAAATATGATCCGACACAGACACTCTATGAATTGCATGCCATCAAAGTTACAACCCGTGACGGAAGAGCTCCTCTGACAGGCGATGTAATCACTTCAGCCAGACCCACTTCAGGCATTACAGGATCGGAAGTGAAAGTTGATTTCGGAATGAATGCCGAAGGCGCCAAAACATGGGCCAGGATGACACGTGAAAACATCGGAAGATGCATTGCGGTAGTGCTTGACGGTTATGTCAGATCAAATCCGGTTGTCCAGAATGAAATCACAGGCGGAAGTACTGAAATAACAGGAAACTTCACCATTGAAGAAGCAACCGACCTTGCAAATATTCTTAAATCAGGCAAAATGCCTGCTCCGGCAAGAATCGTTTCAGACACAGTCGTCGGTCCGACTCTGGGAAGAGAAGCTATAAGATCAGGACTAATCTCCTTTGTCATTGCTTTCTCCCTTATCCTGATATATATGGTATTCTATTACAGTAAGAGTGCAGGACTTATCGCTGATGTTGCACTTCTTTCCAACGTTTTTCTGCTTTTTGGAGTGCTTGCATCCCTGGGAGCAGTGCTAACCCTGCCCGGTATTGCAGGTATCGTCCTGACTATGGGTATGGCAGTCGACGCGAACGTTCTGATCTTCGAGAGAATAAGGGAAGAGCTTAGGGCAGGAAAAGGTGTAAAACTTGCCATTGCGGATGGTTATAAAAGAGCATATTCAGCAATTATCGACTCTAACGTAACAACCCTGCTGACAGGTATAGTGCTTTATGTTTTCGGCACCGGCCCGATTAAAGGCTTTGCAACTACTCTCGTAATTGGTATCCTGACTTCCCTGTTTACGGCAATATTCGTAACCAGGATAATTTATGAGGAGTATCTGAAACGTAACAGAAAACTTACTTTCTCAATTAAGATTACCGAAAATTTCCTCAAGAATACCAAAGTAGATTTCATAGGTATTAGAAAGTATTTTTACGCTGCCTCAATTATTGTCACAGTACTCGGGGTAGGCTCACTTTTCATAAGGGGACTTAGTCAGGGTATTGATTTCAAGGGAGGAAGAACTTATGTGGTGAAATTTGACAACCCGGTAAAGACTGCCGAAGTCGCAAAAGCTCTGTCGGTTCATTTTAATGAATTACCTCAGGTCGTGACCTTTGGCAGTGACAATCAGGTAAAAATAACAACAAAATACCGCATTGATGAATCCGGCGCGGAAGACGCTGTTGATTCTACATTATACGTTGGTCTAAAACCGTTTGTCGGCGAAAATGTGACAAAAGAGCAGTTTCTTGACAACTACCTTCAGAGTTCTGAAACTATTGGCCCGACAATCGCAGCAGATATAAAAATCAGGGCAATTTATGCTGTTGCTATTGCTCTGATAATCATATTCTTCTATATCTTCATGAGATTTAAGGGATGGAGATACGGTTTCGGCGCAGTTGCATCACTTTTCCATGACACACTTTTTGTAATAGGTATTTATTCACTGCTCTGGGGTATCATGCCTTTCTCAATGGAGATAGACCAGGCATTTATTGCAGCGATCCTTACGGTAATCGGTTATTCTGTCAATGATACAGTGATTGTTTTTGACAGGGTAAGAGAATACCTGCCAATGTACAGAAAGAGGCCAATGAAAGAGGTTCTGAATATGGCAATCAATGCTACACTAAGCCGTACTATAAATACTTCTCTCACAACCTTGCTGACTGTAATTGCGATCTTCATTTTCGGCGGAACTGTGATCAGAGGTTTTATCTTTGCACTTATGATTGGGATTGCGGTGGGTACCTATTCATCTGTGTTTATTGCCACAATGCTAATGTATGACACTTTGCCGAAGAAAGCTGAAGAAGTAGCGGAGCCAAGACCAAAACTTAAAACAAAAGAATAGGATCTCAGATCCTGGTTGAGTTCTTTCGGAATCTTTATTCAGAAGTGTGAAAATTAATAATAAAAGTATCTGCCTGACAACCTTTATGACCAGGCAGATAATTCTTATCAGTTAATTTTGTAACTTTACCGGACTGAAAAAATTTCAGCAGATGAGCGGCCAGGAGATATTCGTAATTGTTATTATCGTGCTTTTATTGTTCGGAGCTGATAAACTTCCTGAAATACTTAAAGGAATTGGGAAAGGCATGCGCGATTTTAAGAAAGCAACCGACGATATAAAAAGAGAATTTGAAGAAAGCACGAGGGAAATCAGGCAGGAAGTGAATGAAGTCACAAGCACAATCAGGAATGAGGTTACTGATATTTCCTACAAAATCCAGAAAGATGCCGAAGATGTGGCACAAAATATTCAGAATGACTTGAATGAGGTCTCATCAGAAATCGAGAAAAATGTAAACGAAATTAAGGATACAATTGAAAAAGATCCGGATAGTACTCCTCCTTCCCCGACGAGAAATATAAATGAACCTGATGATAATTATTACAGGTATGATTACCCTGATTAACGAAAGCAGGACTCGCACATCAGGGATCCCTTATTAAACATTATTCCGATTATTAAAGATGATAATTACCCGGGGCATTACAAAATCATACGGTGACCTTAAAGTCCTCAAGGGGATTGATATTGAGATCAGGGATAAGGAAGTTGTAGCAATAGTAGGAGCAAGCGGCGCAGGTAAAACCACACTTCTTCAGATAATGGGGACGCTTGATAAGCCTGATTCGGGATCGGTAGTTTATGACGGGACAGATGTTATCAGACTAAAGGGGAAATCTCTTTCAGCCTTTCGCAACAGGAACATTGGATTTGTCTTCCAGTTTCACCAACTGCTTCCTGAATTCACTGCCCTTGAGAATGTCTGTATTCCTGCCTATATAGCCGGTAAAAGCAAGGCTGAAGCTGAATCCAGAGCTTCAGAATTACTGGGATTCCTGGGTCTTTCTGACAGGGCAGACCACAAGCCTTCGGAACTCAGCGGTGGCGAACAGCAAAGAGTTGCTGTGGCACGTGCACTGGTGAATAATCCTGCGGTAATACTTGCTGATGAGCCCTCCGGGAACCTCGACTCCGAGAACAAACAGGAACTTCATAAACTGTTCTTTAAATTAAGAGACACTTTCGGGCAAACGTTTGTAATAGTGACACACGACCGCCAGCTTGCCAACATGTCGGACCGTATCCTCCAGATAAAAGACGGAGTGATAATAAATGAATCGTGAGAAGAAATACAACGGTCTGTCATTCATAGAACTG
>JABUEV010000135.1 GCA_013314865.1 Bacteroidales bacterium
AAATGCTTTTTTCGCGTGGCCATATCCGGTGGAAATTTCTGGCCTTCGCATTACTGGTACTCCTTTCAGAACAGAAAGTAATAACCCAGGAATCAATACTTGATTCATTGTATACCTTCACTGAAGGTACCACAAGAACAGCAGACGCTCTTAATATTATTTCAAAAAGAACAGGTTACAGTTTTACATACGACAGCAGGCTTATTGATCCTGTCAGAAAAACGGAAATGAATTTCAGGGACATGACCCTGAGAAAAATCCTTGGCAATATTCTTGGAAACGATTCACTTAATTATACTGTAATCGATAAATATATAATCATTTCACGGCAGATAGCTACTTCACACACCGCCCCTGACACAATAAAACGAATTGAAGTACTATATATAACCGGACTGGTTACTGATGAAGAGAGCGGCGAGCCTCTTCAGTTTGCAACGGTAAGCCTTAAAAACAGGGGAAAGGGTACCATAACAAACGGTAACGGGCAGTTTGGACTTAAAATAAATCCCGAATCGATCAACGACACACTCTCAATTTCTTTTCTGGGATTCTATCAGAAAGAGTTACCTGTAAGACAAGCTCTTGACCGAAACCTGAAAATCGAAATGAAAAGGGAATTCATTTCGATACCCGGGATAATCATAAGAAACCAGATACCCCAGGACATAATTCAAAAATCCCTGGCCTCCATAAGCCGTAATTACGGCAACACACCTGCGTACCTTACAGGTTTCTACCGCGAAGGAATACTCAGAAGAAGCAGACTGCAGACTTACTCTGAAGCAGTTATCCGGATTTTTAAAAGTCCTTACACCGGATCACTTCTCTCAGACCAGATTAAGGTTTTTAAAAGCAGGAAGATAGAAAACGTAAAACGTTCCGACACTTTGGCTGTCCGCCTGAAAGCCGGCCTCAGCACCTGCCTTGAACTCGACGGTGTGAAAAACATCTTTGATTTTATCGACCGCAGTAACATGAGCCAGTACAGCTACCGGATTACTGATATAGTATCATACGATGACGATGCTGCATATGAAATTGAATTTGTTCAGAAAGAGGATGTGGAAGATGCCCTGTTTACGGGGACAATACATATTAACACCTCAGATTTTGCGATCCTGCAGGCAGAATTTGAAATTAATCCGAAATACATCAGTAAAATAAGAGACTCCTTTGTCTCTGGTCCGGCTCACGGATTCAGTACATGGCCTGTCTCAGTGAAGTACTTTGTAAATTACCGCAAAATAAATGACAGGTACTTCCTTAACCACGTAAGAGGTGACCTTGTGTTTGCTTCAAGAAAAAAACAGCAGTTATTCAACACTCAGTTTAACATATTCTTCGAATTGGCCATTACCGGCATTGACCTTGAAAATGTCACCCGGTTTGAGAGAGAAGAACTTGCACCTGTGCATTCAGTATTTTCAAGGACTATTACAAATTATGATCCGGTTTTCTGGGGCGATCAGGATTTCTTAAGGCCTGAGGACAATCTGCTCCAGGCTCTGAAGAATATGAAAGTACGGTTGCAGGAGTTTTCTGGTGAAGATTCCAGGTAATCTTTATATCAGTATTTGTCAATCAGTTCATAAAGTTCAGTCAGGTCAGGAGTGAGAATTATCTCAGTTCTTCTGTTCTTTTGACGGGCTTCAGGTGTGTCTGCCCGCTCAACCGGGATATACTCACTGCGGCCTGAGGCAATAAGTCTTTCCGGTTTAATCCTTGACCCTTCAAGCAGAACTCTTACAACAGTCGTTGCCCTTTTTACACTCAGATCCCAGTTGTCCCTCAGCTGTCCGCTACCAGGCCTGTACGGAACATTATCAGTGTGACCCTCAATAGTAACCTGTATGTCCGGATTTCTTTCCAGAACACCTGCAAGTTTTCTTAATGCATTCCTGCCGTTGGCGTCAATTTCCCAGCTGGCTGTTTTAAACAATAATTCTTCATCAAGCGAGACATAAACTTTCCCGTTCTTAAGGGTAACTGTCAGACCATTGTTTTCAAAGCCCAGCAATGCCTCGGAAACTTTATTCTTAAGATCCTGTGATATCTTTTTCTGGGCATCAAGTATCTTTTCAAGTTCGGCCATTCTTGCATTTTTTTTCTCAAGTTCAAGTGTCAGTTCGTCCAGGGCAATCTTTTTTGAGTCGAGCGATCGTTCAAGCTGACGCAGAACCTCTTCTTTCTGCTTCAGGTCCTCCTGTACAGTCTGAAGTTCTGTCAGAAGTCGCTTTGTTTCACTAACATTTCCCCTGATAAGCTCCTCCTGGGCAACCTGGAGATCGTTGTACCTGGCTGTCAGAATGCCAAGCTCCTCACGTGCCTTGTCACGCTCAGTCTTTATGCTTTCAAGTTCCTTTCTTATGCCTGACATATCCTCATCAAACCTTGCAGTTTTAGCCTCTAATTCCCTGGTAAGCATAGTAAGTCTGATGTTCTCAGCCTTGAATTCATCCCTTTCAATAAGATTCTGGCGGTTTGTGGTCTGAAGTGTCCTGAACCTGCTGCTTGTTACGCAGGATGACAACAGAAAAACCGTAGTCAAAGCAACTGTTTCAATAATCCTGTTTCTGCCCATAATATCTTTTTAAATTAACCGGTTCGAAACAATCTTTTGTCTTTAATTGTTATAAGCCCGTATCCTTCAGAACAAAAATAAGAAAAACCCCGTTAAGCTTCAGCAACCACGGGGGAATAATAATTGTTATATTTGCATATTGAAAAAGAGCGCATTATTAAGATGAACCCTGAGGAAAGCCTGCTCAATAAAATATCGACTCCCGAAGATCTCAGAAAACTTGACCGCACTGATCTGGTGAAAGTCAGCGATGAACTAAGACAGTTCATAATAGATGTCGTCAGCAATAATCCAGGGCATTTTGGTGCAAGTCTTGGCGTTGTAGAATTAACCGTAGCTCTGCACTATGTGTTCAATACTCCATATGATAAAATAATCTGGGATGTCGGCCACCAGGCCTACGGGCACAAAATACTTACGGGCCGCAGGGAAGTCTTTTCAACCAACAGGAAATACAAGGGGATAAGCGGCTTTCCTAAGATGGCGGAAAGTGAATATGATGCATTCGGCACCGGACACTCATCAACCTCAATCTCTGCAGCCCTGGGAATGGCTATTGCCGCTAAACAGAAAGGTGAAAACCGTCATGTCATTGCTGTTATAGGGGATGGGGCCATGACTGCCGGAGAGGCCTTCGAAGGACTTAATAACGCCGGAATAGCCAAGGCAGATCTTCTTGTAATTCTAAACGACAATAATATTGCCATCGATCCCAATGTGGGTGCCCTTAAGGAGTACCTCCTTGACATCTCCACTAGCAAGGCTTATAACAGACTGAGGGATAAAATATGGAACGCCCTCGGAAGATTCGGAAAATACAGTCCGCATGCAAGAAATGTGGCAAAACAGATTCAGGCGGGATTAAAAAGCACAATTCTTGACAGAAGCAACCTTTTTGAAGGAATGAATTTCAGGTATTTTGGTCCGATCGACGGCCATGACGTACTTCACCTGACAAATATACTTGAAGACCTTAAAAGAATACCCGGGCCAAAACTTTTACATTGCCTCACCGTAAAAGGAAAAGGATTTAAGCATGCAGAGGAAAACCAGACAGCTTTTCATGCCCCGGGGAAATTTGACAAAAATACAGGCAAAATATTTGCCTCTCAGGAATCATGTGCCGCTCCAACATACCAGGAAGTGTTTGGCAAAACAATTCTTGAACTGGCTAAGACCAATGACAAGATTGCTGGCATAACACCTGCAATGCCGACAGGCTGTTCCCTGTCGATAATGATGAAAGAGATACCTGAACGGACATTTGACGTCGGAATTGCAGAACAGCATGCTGTGACATTTTCAGCCGGGCTTGCAACTCAGGGCATGATACCATTCTGCAATATTTACTCTTCGTTCATCCAGAGGGCTTACGACCAGGTAATTCATGATGTGGCGCTTCAGAATCTCCATGTGGTGTTCTGCCTCGACCGCGGCGGTCTTGTTGGCTCTGACGGTGCAACCCATCATGGCTTTTTTGATATTGCCTTTATGCGTACCATCCCCAATATGATCGTCGCTGCACCAATGAATGCCCTTGAACTGAGAAACTTGATGTATACTGCCCAGCTTGATAAAATCAAATCACCCTTTTCAATCCGCTACCCAAGAGGATGTGGAATGATAACCGACTGGGATAAACCGTTCGAAGAAATTGAAATCGGTAAGGCAAGGAAGATCAGCGACGGTAAGGATATTGCAGTTCTCAGCATCGGGCACCCCGGTAATTTCGTGACTGAAGCTGTTAAACTACTCTCTTCTTCAGGTATTTCGATTGCACACTATGATATGAGGTTTGCCGCTCCGATTGACAAAGATACTCTTCATGAGGTATTCAGGAAATTCAACAGGATAATCACTGTAGAAGACGGCATGCTGAAAGGCGGTTTTGGAAGTGCTGTTATTGAATTCATGTGTGATAACGGCTACCAGGCCGAGGTGCGCAGACTGGGCATTCCGGATTATTTTGTGGAGCAGGGAACACAGGAAGAGTTAATAAGGGAATGCGGATTTGATGCTGAGGCAATTGCGGTCAGCATAAAGGAAATGATGAAAAGGGGCGAAGGACAAATGGCTATGGGCTCAAAGCTCAGTGCACAGAGCACAGGCCAAAAGCACAGGGTTAAGAGTGCAGGGCAAAGGCTAAAAGCACTGAACGATGAAAAAGAACCGGACGCTCAGGGTTCAATTGTCCTCCGAGACTCTGAAGAAGGAAGAGGGCTCGGGGCTCCGAATCCGGGGAAAAATGCTGAACAGGCTGTCCAGCTTTCTTTCCAGGAACCTGAAACCACTGATAATCTTAAAAACAATTTGAATAAATCGTCAGCAAGCCTTCCCGGAGCAAAAAATATTGACCTGAAAGGAAAACCAAGTACAGCTATTATTTAATTATATTGTTAGATTAATCTAACCAATAACACAAAATAAATTAATCTTCTTGTCATTTTTTTTTACCGAAACAATTTAACAACTGAATTATTCAAAGCATAATCAATCATTAGCAAAAATAACCTGTAAAGTCAACTGTATGAAAAACACCATTGTATTGTTTGCCGTAATTCTGCTTGCATTCTCATGCGGCACCGGGGGGAAAAAGGCGCCTTCACAACCCAAAGAGGAATGGATTCAGCTATTCAACGGAAAGGATCTTACCGGCTGGGACATAAAGATCAAAGGCTATGAATTGAACAACAATTATAAAAACATCTTCAGGGTTGAGGATGGGATATTGAAAGTCAGGTACGAAGGATTTGAAAAATTCAACAACGAGTTTGGGCACATTTTTTACAAAGAGCCGTTTTCACATTACAAATTACGCATTGAGTACCGGTTTGTCGGTGAACAGGTACCTGGCGGACCGTCATGGGCCTTCAGAAACAGCGGGGTAATGCTGCACTCACAGTCGGCTGAATCGATGCTGATTGACCAGGATTTCCCTGTTTCAATTGAAGCCCAGTTCCTTGGGGGTAACGGTGTTGATGAACGTCCGACTCTCAATGTGTGCACACCAGGTACACATATTGTCATGAACGGAGAGCTTATAACACAGCATTGTACAAGTTCAAAGTCTAAGACCTATCATGGCGATGTATGGGTTACTGCGGAATTTGTAGTCCGCGGAAGTGAGGTTATACATCACATACTTGACGGGGATACGGTTTTGACGTACAACAAGCCTCAGGTAGGCGGGGCATATGAAGGATATCCGGTGCCTGAAGGCACTCTTCTCGAAGAAGGATATATATGCCTTCAGGCAGAGAGTCATCCGGTGGAGTTCAGAAAAGTTGAGTTGCTGAAGCTGGAAAAATAGAGAGCAGATACGTTAAAATTTTCTATTTTTGCTTTGCCTTCTGCCCGGATGGCAGGGCCGAGTGAAAAGACGCGACATGTTATGTCGCGGCCACGAGGAGCCAGACTGCAGGGCTGGCAATTCCGCCATCCGGATATAAATTGTTCTTTAATAATTGATTGTTCTGCCCGGATGGCGGAATTGGTAGACGCGCTGGTCTCAAACACCAGTGGCAGAAATGCTGTGTGGGTTCAAGTCCCACTCCGGGTACAAATAACTTACGGTTCCCTGCCCGACTGACGTCGTTCAGGCGGGCCTTCCCGACTGGCGTCGTTCAGGCGGGCCTGCCCGACTGACAGCGTTCAGGCGGGCCTGTCCGACTGACAGCGGTCAGGCGGGGATCCCGGCTCCGGGTACTGAAAAAGAGCGAGAGTGAGAGTCGTAGATACTGACCGAAGCGTCAGTACGGGAGCGGGTAAGCTTGCTTCTTGTTACTTAAAATTCAAAATAACCCCTGCTCATTCATTCTTATCAATGAGTTAATACCTCGTCCTCTTTTAAAACATTTCAACTCCCATCATTTTTTCTGCCCGGATGGCAGGGCCGAGCGATCAGAAATTGCCCGGCGGGCAATTTCAGCGAGGAGCCAGCCTGCAGGGACGGCGTAGACGCGCTGGTCTCAAACACCAGTGGCAGAAATGCTGTGTGGGTTCAAGTCCCACTCCGGGTACTGAAAAAGAGTGAGAGTGAGAGCGAGTGCGAGACGAGGAGCGGAGCGACGAAGTTCCGAGAATCGGAAGCAATCGCGAGCACTCTCATCTCTTTTTCCTCAAGACTCGCACTCACACTCACACTTTTTCCCTTTCAAATTTCCCGGAATATTCATAAATTATCTCTGCATCGCT
>JABUEV010000136.1 GCA_013314865.1 Bacteroidales bacterium
GGCAAAATACGGGAACAATATTACCGCGGATATGCACCCTCTTATAAG
Organism: Bacteroidales bacterium; assembly: GCA_013314865.1. Lineage (GTDB taxonomy): Bacteria > Bacteroidota > Bacteroidia > Bacteroidales > VadinHA17 > LD21. The sequence goes on from JABUEV010000136.1 coordinate 49, forward strand.
GAGCAGGGATGCATGCTTCAGGTCAACATCCAGAGCGGTCGCACTAGCTGAAAAATACGGCACACGCCTCCATCTTCTGCATATTTCAACAGTTGATGAGCTGAAATTATTATCGAAAGAAACTCCGTCAGAGAGAAAAAATATCACCGCGGAGGTTTGCGTTAACCATCTGTGGTTTGATGATACCTGCTATGAAATACTTGGGAATTCAATCAAGTGCAATCCTGCCATTAAGACACGGTTTGACAGGGAAGCACTTATTACTTCTGTAAATAACGACATTACGGATGTCATTGCAAGCGACCATGCGCCACATACTATTGAAGAAAAAAACAAACCTTATCCTGAAGCTCCTTCTGGCATCCCTGTAATACAACATTCACTGGTTGCAATGCTTGAATTATGGCACAAAAAACTCATAAGTCTGGAAAAAATTGTTGAAAAAATGTGCCATAATCCTGCCATTTTGTTCAACATAAGCAAAAGAGGCTTCATACGTGAAGGATACAAGGCGGATCTCTGTCTTTTCGACCCTGTGAGACCATGGACCGTTACAAAAGATAACATTTTTTACAAATGCGGATGGTCTCCCTTTGAAAACACAACTTTCAGGTCTGGGATTGTGATGACATTTGTTAACGGAAATATTGTTTTCCATGACGGAATCGTAGATGCCAACTCACGTGGCGAGAAACTGGTTTTCGAAAGGCATTAGTTCAGACTTTTCTTACCACAAACCTGACAGAGCTTCTGGTGCGCTGCTCAAGCAATATCTCACGGCCCCTGGTAATCATATCTATGGCTTCCTCAGTATAATGCCTTATCGACAACATTTCCACATTTTCATTATATATTATTGAATATTCTTCCTTCAGATCTTCACGAAGCTTCTCAATTCTATCCCTTTCGTCATCCACACATATATCTATGCTTACTGCACTTGCCTCAACAAGATTTACTTTTATCCCCTTTTCAGAAAAGATCCTGAACACATTTCCCAGATTCTCCCCCATAACAAAAGAAAAATCTTTTGGCAAAATGGAAATAAGCATCTGGTTTTCCTTCCTTACATATACCGGCAGTACCTTTTTCAGCTTAGCATCGGCTTTAATAATTGTACCTTCTTCCGCCGGAGTCAGGAACGATTTTACGTGAAGCGGTATTCCCTTGTTATGAAGGGGCTTAATTGTCTTTGGATGTATCACTTTTGCTCCTGAGAATGTCATCTCCACTGCTTCCCTGTAGGAAATCTCATCAAGCCTTTCACAATTGGACAGCCATTGAGGATCAGCATTCATTATTCCCGGCACATCTTTCCATACCACAACGTACTCTGCATTAAGCATACCTGCTATAAGTGCAGCAGTATAATCCGATCCCTCCCTGCCGAGTGTGGTTGTTTTGCCGGAAAGTGTGCCTCCAATAAAACCCTGGGTGACATATATTCTCCTGCGGCTGAAATCAAGCATTGAATGCACTCTCCAGGAACTCTCATCCCAAAGAACGTTGGCATCCCTGTAACGTTCATCAGTTATCAGTCCTTGCCTTATGTCAATCCATTCCGTATCCAAACCGCATTTTTTCAGATAGGCTTCAACGATTAATGTTGACCAGATTTCACCTCTGGAAACTAACTGGTCATATTCCAAGTCATAATCCGATTTCCTTCCTGACTTCATATATTCTGACAATTCATCGAAAGAACCCTCAATTGTTCTGCCTATGCCGGCCGATGTGTCTCCAAAAAGTTCAGATACAATTGAATAGTGATATTCACGGACACGGGCAAGCAGATCAGCATATTCATTGTTTCCTGCAAACCATGCTCTTAAGACCTGTTCAAGAGCATTTGTGGTCTTTCCAAAGGCAGATACAACTACCACCAGATCTCCATTAGTGCCTGATACAATGGAAGCCAGATTCCTTATTCCTTCAGCATTTTTTACGGAAGCTCCTCCGAACTTGTAAACAATCATAGTCTGATATTTTGCGTAAAAATAGAATTTCCGGATACAACAAAGTTGAAATGCCAATTCAATTTTTAACCTTTTTTACCGGTGCATGACTTAAATATCTTTAAGCTTAATTAGTAACTTTGGCACTCTGTTTTCAATTATGTCAGAATCAGTTTTATCAGATCTTTATAAAGAGCATCCCGCGATTATCAGGCTAAATAAGGCTGCCGGAGAAATTGAATCAGGAAAATTCAGATTAAAGGGACTTGCCGGCTCAGCAAAAGCTTTGGCAGTGTCGGAGTTATTTAGGATGAATCATCTGCTTCATCTTGTAATACTCCCGGATAAGGAAGAGGCAGCCTATTTTTATAATGACCTAGTAGCAATAAATGGAGATGAGAATGTATTCTTTTTCCCATCCACGTACAAAAGATCGGTAAATTATGAGCAAACAGAGCCGGCAAATATTGTTCTGAGAACTGAAGTGCTGAATTTTCTGGGATCAGGTAAAAGAAAGGGAGTAATTGTCACCCATCCCGAATCGGTAATTGAAAAGGTTCTTAACCGCAAAAACCTTAAGAAAAACACCTTTATTATAAATAAAGGGGACAAACTCTCGCTTGAATTTCTGGAAGAATTACTTCAGGAGTATCATTTTGAGAGAGTGGATTTCGTTTATGAGCCCGGTCAGTATTCAATAAGAGGGAGTATTGCTGATGTCTTTTCCTACTCATCAGACCTGCCTTACCGGATCGACTTCTTCGGAGAAGAGGTAGATTCCATCAGAACTTTTAACACCGATAGTCAGCTTTCTGTTGAAGTAAAGAAACAGATATCAGTAATTCCCAATATTCAGGATGTTCAGATTGAAGATGTCACTGACTCAATTTTCCAGTTTGTGCCAAAATCAGCTTTTGTCTGGATTGATGATGCAGTATTTGTAAAAAACAGGATAGATGAAATATTTACTGCCACTCTTGAACGTGAAAATTCAGGGCAGATCTCAAACAGGCACCAGACAATAATTGACGGATTTCAGTTTACCGAGCAATGCCGGTCATTTACAGTTATTGAATTCGGCAATAATACGATGTTTAATCCGGCAGAATCTTTTGAGTTCCGCACTGAACCACAACCCGCATTTAACAAGAATTTTGACCTGCTGTCGGAAAAGCTTGTCTCAAACAGTCTGGAAGGATACAGGACCTGGATTATCTCGGAGAGTCAGTCGCAGATTGACAGGTTAAAGGATATTTTTTCTGAGATAAATCCCGGTGCAGTTTTCGATACTGCCCTGCTTAATCTCCACGGAGGTTTTACCGATCACGACCTGAAGATTTCCGTATTTACAGACCATCAGATTTTTGACCGTTACCATAAATTCAGGATAAGAGGATATTTCACCAGGAAGGAAAGCATCTCCATAAAGGAACTGACAGGTCTTAATCCGGGTGATTATGTGGTGCATATTGATCATGGCATTGGCAGGTTTGGAGGACTCGAAAAGATAGAGGTGAACGGGAAAATTCAGGAAGCGATCAAACTTGTATACAAGGATAATGATATTCTCTATGTAGCAATACATTCCCTTCACCGGATATCAAAATATAAAGGTAAAGACAATGCTGAACCTAAAATATACAAGCTCGGGTCAGGAGCATGGCAGAAACTTAAACAGACCACCAAAAGAAAGGTAAAGGATATAGCTAAAGATCTCATTCACCTTTATGCAAAACGGATGTCATCTCCGGGTTATTCTTTTTCTCCCGACTCTTACCTTCAGCGGGAGCTTGAAGCCTCATTTATTTACGAGGATACTCCTGACCAGATTTCTGCCACACTGGCGGTAAAGAATGATATGGAAGCACCTCATCCGATGGACAGGCTGGTTTGCGGGGATGTTGGTTTTGGCAAAACTGAAGTTGCTGTAAGAGCTGCATTCAAATCGGCAGCCGAAAGTAAACAGACTGCAGTGCTGGTTCCTACAACAATTCTGGCTCTTCAGCATTATAAAACATTTTCTTCACGTCTTAAGGGCTTCCCCTGCAAAGTTGACTATATAAGCAGACATAGAAGTCCGGCCGATCAGAAGCGAATTCTTTCTGAACTTTCAGAAGGAAAGATTGACATTATTATCGGCACACATAAGCTGGTAAGCGACAACATAAAATTTAAGGACCTGGGGCTTTTGATCGTTGATGAGGAACAAAGATTCGGAGTCTCTGTAAAAGAAAAACTTAAAAAACTGAAAGCAAATGTTGACACTCTCACTCTCACGGCAACTCCAATCCCACGGACATTGCAGTTCTCGCTGATGGGTGCACGTGATTTGTCGATAATTAACACGCCTCCTCCGAACCGTATGCCGATTGTGACTGAAATTCACGGATTTAACGAGGAAATAATAAGAGAAGGCATTGAATATGAAGTGTCCCGCAACGGACAGGTATTTTTCATTCACAACAGGGTGGAGAATATTAAAGAGGTACGGGAGAAAATAAAACGCATCTGCCCTAATGTCAAGACAGCTATTGTTCATGGCAAAATGGAAGGAAGGGAGATTGAAAATGTGATGTTCGACTTCATCCAGGGTGATTATGATGTTCTGGTAGCTACGACAATCATCGAATCGGGGCTGGACATACCAAATGCAAACACGATATTCATAAATGATGCCCATACATTCGGACTTTCAGAGCTTCATCAGCTGAGAGGAAGGGTGGGCCGTTCAAACAGAAAGGCTTTTTGCTACCTGCTTGCGCCTCCGCTTAATACCCTGACCCATGAAGCAAGAAGAAGATTGAAGGCAATCGAAGAGTTTTCTGAACTGGGAAGCGGATTCAACATAGCGATGCAGGATCTGGATATAAGAGGCTCCGGCAACCTTCTTGGAGCTGAACAGAGCGGTTTCATTGCAGATGTGGGATTCGAAACATACCAGAGGATACTTAACGAAGCACTAAATGAATTAAGACATTCAGAACTCAAAGCTGACATTGAAATTCCGGAAAAGAAGGGTTCAGGCACAGAAGAAGAAAAAAACATCTACGTATCAGACTTTCAGATAGACACTGACCTTGAGATAATGTTTCCCGATGAATATGTCTCAAACATACCTGAAAGAATCAGGCTTTATAAAGAGCTTAATGAGATTGATTCAGAAGAAGAGCTTCTGAAGTTTGAACTAAAGATTCAAGACAGGTTCGGACCCGTGCCTGCACCTGCATCTGCTTTGCTTGATATAGTGAGAATAAAATGGGTTGCCGTCAGACTTGGAATCGAAAAAATACTGTTAAGGAACAATCTTTTAATTGCTTATTTTGTGTCGGATCCTGAATCGGATTTTTATCGAAGCAATCTTTTCGTTTCGGTCATGAATTATGTTAACCGGAGGCAGAGCCAGATGAGGGTCCGGCAAAAAGACACAAAACTGAGTCTGACCGTTGAAAATATTAAGTCAGTGAAAGATGCAATCAGAATCCTAAAAGATATGGCTGACTGGAAGAACTGATTTCAATATAATTGCACTACCGCCGGCAAATGATTTATTCATTTGCTGAATACAGATGCACTATTGCTGAGAATCTTCATGGATGCAGGACAAAATGCTGATAGAAGCAATAAAGACCAATAAATTAATATATTGGGCATTTATGGCACTTTTTATTACATTTGTCTTTTTAATGTCATGAACCTGGTAATTGATATAGGCAACTCCGGCGCCAAGCTGGCTGTCTTCAATGAAGGCAGGAAAATTATTGCAATTAAGGCTGACGACACTGATATTGAGAAAAAACTTTCTCAATATAAATTTAAAAATGCAATTGTTTCCACTGTCAGGTCAACCCTCGATGAATTTGTTGAGAAGCTGACAGCACGGATACCGTTTGTACATTTTTTGTCATACAAGTCAAGACTTCCTTTTACCATAGAATATGACACTCCTGAGACACTTGGTTCTGACAGAATTGCTGCAGCGGCGGGGGCTTACCTGTATTTTCCGGGTGCTGATGTTCTGGTTATTGATGCAGGAACTGCAATTACATACGAATTCTTATCGGGGAAGAATTATAACGGGGGGAATATTTCACCTGGAATGACTATGAGATTTAAAGCACTGAACAAATTCACCGGCAGACTGCCTCTCGTTAAACCTGCTGATTTCTTCACGTCTCCCGGCAAGAATACCAACGATGCGATTATTGCCGGTGTGCTGAATGGTATAATCTATGAAATAAATGAGTATATTCGCGCTTTCCAGAAAAAATATCCGCAGGCCAAAGTGATACTGACAGGCGGCGATGGAAATTACCTCAAGCCAAGAATCGGAAATCCTGTTGTGAATCATATTCCCGATCTGGTACTGGATGGGTTAAATTATATATTAGAATGCAATGCGAAGTAGGTATATCTCAGTATTTATTTTTTTAACATTTCTTTTCTCCTGTCAGCTTTCTGCCCAGAAACAGGTTAACTCTCCCTATGGAAGGTTCAATCTCGGGATACTTGAACCTGCTGGTTCATTCAGAGGTCTAGGTATGGGAGGCACAGGAGTTGCACTTCGTGACAATAATTCTGTCTACCTGTCTAACCCTGCTTCGTACAGCAGTATTGATACATTATCATTTATATTTGATTTTGGAGTTGACTACAGCGTCAATTTCATATCCGACAACAAGACAAAATACACCTCAGATGACATGAACTTTGATCATCTGCTGTTTGGATTTCCGGTTACAAAGGGGATAGGAGTTGCAGCAGGAATTATTCC
>JABUEV010000137.1 GCA_013314865.1 Bacteroidales bacterium
CGGCCGCAGGCCCAATGACAATTGAATGACGGCCGCAGGCCCAATGACAATTGAATGACGGCCGCAGGCCCAATGACAATTGAATGACGGCCGCAGGCCAATTGAAACAAATCAAATGAAAAAATACTTGATAACCGGCACAGCAGGATTTATAGGATTTCATCTTGCAAATGCACTTCTTGAGAAGGGAGAAGAAGTTGTAGGCCTGGATAATATAAATGATTATTATGATGTTAATCTGAAATTTGCAAGGCTAAAGGAAGAAGGTATCGACAGGAAGGACGTTGAGTGGGGAACCTTTGCCCGAAGCCATAAATGGCCGGCATACAGATTTATCAGGATGAATCTGGAGGATGAGGATGGAATTATGAAATTATTCCGGAATGAGCGGTTTGATTATGTAATCCATCTTGCCGCTCAGGCCGGAGTCAGGTACAGTATTGACCACCCCGATGCATACATTCAAAGTAATATAGTCGGCTTTCTGAACATACTCGAAGCGTGCCGCCATTTTCCTGTAAGACATCTTGTATATGCCAGCAGTTCGAGTGTGTACGGCAATAATGAAAAAGTACCATTCAGTGAGGGTGATGATGTTGACAATCCTGTCAGTCTGTATGCTGCCACCAAGCGCAGTAACGAGCTGATGGCACACACATACAGCCATCTGTACGGTATAAAGGCAACAGGTCTCAGGTTTTTCACCGTTTACGGTCCGTGGGGAAGGCCCGACATGGCAATGTGGAAATTCACTGAGGCGATACTTAACGAGAATCCTTTGCCGGTTTTCGGTGAAGGGAAGCTGTTGCGCGACTTTACGTATATTGATGATATTGTTAACGGAATAACAGCAATTCTTGGAAGGATTGAAAAGGTCACTCCTCCCCCGCTTATGAACATTGGTAATAATAATCCGGTTACAGTGAATGAAATGGTGTCGGAGCTTGAGCAGGCCATTGGTAAGAAGGCGGTTGTTGAATACCTTCCGATACAGCCGGGTGATGTGGAGAAAACCTATGCAGACATCTCGCTTATAAACAGTTACTGCGGGTTCAATCCCGTTACCGGATTGAAGGAGGGAGCAAGGAGGTTTGTGGAGTGGTTCAAAGGGTATAGGCGGGAGGCGGGAGGCAATAGGCAGTAGGCGGTCCCGATCCGCCGGTTGGCGTACCGGGATCTCCGCTTCGCTTCGATAGGCGGAAGGATTCAAAGATTCCAAGGTTGAGCGGTTCATTGTTGAAAAGTTGAAAGGTTGAAGGGTTATAGGGATGATTATCTTGCAGTCTTGTTTAGGACTACGAAACAAATGACCACTGAATGACGCGCCGAACCCTGCGAGGCGCAAATGACAACCGAATGACGGTGAAGCCGAATGACGCCCTGAGCACAGCGAAGGGCAAATGACAACTGAATAAAGCGAAGGGCAAATCCAGCCAGATATTGAAAAATTTAAAACAGTACAGAAAAACTGGAGATTATGAGTATTTTTACTCATTATATTGAGTAATTTGTCATCTATGTTTGAAAGGTCTGAACTACAGCTAATTAAGAAAAGGGCAAATGAGCCCCGAAGGTTTATCCAGGTGATATCAGGCCCGAGGCAGGTTGGCAAAACAACTTTGATAAACCAGCTTCTGGAGCAGATTTCAATGCCTGCAAAATATGAGGCGGCTGATGACGTTCCGGCGGGCAATAACGTCTGGATTGACCAGGTATGGGAAGCGGCAAGACTGAAAATGAAGGCTGAAAAAAGCAGGCAGTTTCTTCTTGTGATTGATGAAATTCAGAAAATAAGGAACTGGAGTGAGTCAGTCAAAAAGAACTGGGATTATGATACAAATAATAAAATAAACCTTAAAGTTATCCTGCTGGGCTCCTCAAGGCTTCTTCTGCAGCAGGGGCTTACTGAATCGCTTGCGGGAAGGTTTGAGAATATTATTGTTGGACACTGGACTTTTACAGAAATGCATAAGGCCTTTGGATGGGATGCTGAGACTTATGCCTGGTTCGGAGGATATCCGGGTTCTGCGCCGTTGATTGATGATGAAGGGAGGTGGAAAAGTTACATACGTGATTCTCTGGTCGAAACAAGCATTTCGAAGGACATACTGATGCTGACGCGGATTGACAAACCTGCGCTGCTTAAAAATCTTTTTGAACTCGGGAGTCTTTATTCAGGGCAGGTTTTATCCTTTACAAAGATGCTGGGTCAGCTTCATGATGCAGGAAACACAACCACCTTATCGCATTACCTCGGACTTCTTGCATCTGCCGGACTGATAACAGGTCTGGACAAATACTCCGGGTCGCCTGTGAAGATCCGCTCGGGCAGTCCGAAATTCCAGGTTTACAACAATGCATTGCTGGCTGCACAGGGCAGCAAAGATTTCCGGACTATAAAAAACGATCCGGTTCAATGGGGAAGGATTGTAGAGTCGGCAGTAGGGGCTTATCTTGCAAATGAAGCTATGAAGGGAAGGTTTTCGCTTTATTACTGGCGTGAACGTAATGATGAAGTGGATTTTATTATTGAACGTGGAACATCTCTGACAGCAATTGAAGTCAAAAGCACTTTCACACATCACACAAAAGGACTTGCATCCTTTATAAAAAAATTTCCGGGAGCAAAGGCAGTAACCATAGCCGACAATACCCTTCCCTGGTATGAATTTCTCAGGATTGATCCGCTGGAGTTGTTCTGAACAAAGCAACTGCAGAAGGGAGAAGGCGGGAGAGGTGAAATATGAGATTTGAGATATGAGACAGGGAGGAATGCGAAGCATGACGACGCAGTTCCGCGGAGCGGAATGTGAGCGTAAAGCGTAGAGCGTAAAGTTACCACCTATGAAGGATTTTACTATAAAGTTTCCCCCTTTGAAGGGTCATACCGCAAAAATTCCCCCTTTGAAGGGTCATACCGCAAAAATTCCCCCTTTGAAGGGTCATACCGCAAAAAATCCCCCTTTGAAGGGCCATACCGCAAAAATTCCCCCTTTGAAGGGTCATACCGCAAAAATTCCCCCTTTGAAGGGGGTTAGGGGGATGTTTATAATTTGTGATTTTGAATTTCGGATTTATGATTTATGAGAAAGGTTGAGATGCAACCTCGTGGGAGCTGGCAGAGATGAGAAATAAGTGTACAAAAAAAGCAATTATTTTATTTAACCACAAATATCAAGGATTACCGTCTCACCGTCCTGCGCACCACGGAGGCACTGCGAAAATGAGTTTACAATCCGTGAGAAACCCGTGCCAGCCCGTGTTCTCCGTGGTGAAAAAAATCAAAGGTTATATCTTTCCAGCTAATAGCTACTTTGAAATATAAATTCTGAACTTTGAATCCGAAACTAAAAATATGGATCCCAGACTTATAGAACTCCCCAGAATCTCCGACCCCCGCGGCAACCTTTCTTTCATTGAGGAGGATACACATATTCCGTTTAAGATAAAACGCGTTTACTGGATATATGATGTACCGGGTGGGGAGAAGCGCGGCGGACACGCTTTCAGGGAGACAAAAGAACTTATCGTGGCCCTTTCAGGCAGTTTCGATGTAGTTCTGCACGACGGAAAAAAGGAGTACAGATTTCATTTAAACAGATCTTATTACGGTGTTTATGTGCCGGAAATGATCTGGCGGATGCTTGAGAACTTTTCAACGAATTCCCTGGCATTGATTATTGCTTCAACTGTTTATTCACCGAAAGACTACATACGAGATTTTGATGAATTTATAAAATTGACAGGGACTTGAAAAGAACCACTGTTTATGATTGCCATATAATTGAATTGCCCAGGATATCATTCAGGGCAGGAAATATTTCAATAGTTGAAGGATTAAAAAATCTGCCTTTTAAACCGATACGGATTTTTTATATTTATGATATTCCTGCAGGAGAATCGAGAGGAGCGCATGCCCACCGCGAATGTCACCAATTTATTATTGCAGCGAGCGGCAGTTTTGAAGTGTCTATGGATGATGGAGTAAATAAGAAAACTGTAAATCTAAACAGGCCATTTTACGGCCTCTATATTCCGCCAGGTATATGGGCAAACGAACTTAATTTTTCCTCAGGGTCTGTCTGCCTGGTTCTGGCGTCAAATAAATATAATGAAGCAGATTATATAAGAGATTATGATGAATTCAGAAAATTCAAGAATATTAATACATCCATCATCTGAAGTTAAGAGTAAGAATATTGGAGAAAATACAGTTATCTGGCAATATGTTGTTGTCTTGCCTGCGGCCGTAATTGGTAAAAACTGCAATATTAATGCTCATTGTTTTATTGAAAATGATGTTGTTATAGGAGATAATGTTACAGTAAAATGTGGAGTTTACATTTGGGATGGAATCAGAATTGGTAATAATGTATTTATAGGACCAAATGTTACATTTGTTAACGATAAGTACCCGCGATCAAAGCAATATCCAAAAGAATATTTAAAAACAATAATTGAAGATAATGTTTCCATTGGAGCGGGGAGTATTATCCTTGGAGGTATCAGAATAGGGAGGAAGTCAATGATTGGTGCAGGTAGCGTTATAACAAAAGATGTACCTGAGGGTGAATTGTGGTTTGGCAATCCTGCAAAGTTTGTAAGGAATATATGATTAAATTTCTAGACATTCAGAAAATTACTGAAAGTTTTGAGCCGGCTCTTACGGAAGCCATTCAGAGGGTTGTCAGACGTGGATGGTTTTTACTTGGAGAAGAGGTGACGGCATTTGAGAAAGAATATGCTGAATATATTGGTTCGAAACACTGCATTGGAGTAGCAAACGGGCTGGATGCACTGAGACTTATTTTCAGAGGATATATTGAACTTGGAGTTATGAAGGAGGGGGATGAGGTAATAGTTCCGGCAAACACTTATATTGCATCCATACTTGCTGTTACGGAAAATCGCCTGAAACCGGTACTGGTCGAGCCGGATATCAATACATACAATCTAGATATTTCTTTTATTGAAAAGCACATTACTGAGAGAACAAAAGCCATAATGGTTGTTCATCTGTATGGCAGGGCATGCTGGTCGGAGGAACTCGAGCGGATAGCTGACAAATATAATCTTAAAATAGTTGAGGATAATGCGCAGGCGGCCGGGGCGTGTTATATAAAAGTGATAGTTTCACGGGGTAACACAGAGGAATCACAGTGTAACACTGTGGGAGCCTCTGTGAAACACTGTGTTACCAGAAGAACAGGCTCTCTGGGCCATGCTGCCGGGCACAGCTTTTATCCAGGAAAGAATCTGGGTGCCCTTGGCGATGGTGGGGCAGTAACAACCAATGATGATGAACTGGCTTCAGTCATAAGAGCTGTAGCAAATTATGGTTCATCAAAAAAATATATTAATGATTATAAAGGCATCAACTCGCGTCTCGACGAAATCCAGGCTGCTGTCCTCAGAGTAAAACTGCCCCGCCTCGATGCAGACAACCAACGCCGCCGGGAAATAGCCAGTTACTATTGCGAAAACATATTAAATCCGGAAATCATATTACCTGTTAAGAAATCTTCACATCACCAAATCACCACATCACCACATCACGTGTTTCATCTTTTCGTCATCCGCCACCCCCGGCGCGATGAACTTCAGAAATACCTTGCTGACAACGCAATTCAGACTTTAATCCATTACCCTGTGCCACCACACAAGCAGAAAGCATATAAAGAATGGAACCATCTGTCGTTGCCGGTCACTGAAAAAATACACAATGAAGTGCTCAGTCTGCCGGTAAGTCAGGTGATGACGGATGCGGAGGCGGAGGAAGTGGTGAATGTTATTAATAGTTGCACAGTGTAACACAGTGTTTTCCAAGGTGTAACACTGTGAAAGTTTCTTGCCACATGGAAATAAATAAAATAACACACGAAATTCTTGATTCAGCATATAAAGTCCATACTTCACTTGGGCCAGGATTGCTTGAGTCTGCATACAAAGCATGTCTTGCTTATGAATTGCGAAAGAAAGGTATGAAAGTAGAAGAAGAAAAAGATGTACCTCTCATTTATGAAGAAATAAAACTGGATTGCGGTTACCGTATGGATTTGCTTGTTGAGGACCAGGTTATAATTGAACTGAAAACAGTAGATTCCTTTTCTGATGTTCACTTTGCTCAAATTCTTACCTATCTGAGACTGAGCAATAAAAAAATTGGGCTGTTAATAAACTTTAATATAAAGAGCCTTAAAGAAGGAATAAAAAGATTTATCCTTTGATTACACAGTGTAACACTGTGTTCACACTGTGGCACTCTGTGAAACTCAAATAAATTGACTGAGGACCAGAAATCATACCGCCAGATATTTAAAGCCACAACACTTTTTGGTGGCGTTCAGGTTTTCAACATTATTATCGGGATAATAAGGTCAAAGTTCATCGCTGTATTGCTTGGACCTGAAGGCATGGGGATTTCCGGACTGTTAACCTCCACAACAGGTTTTATTTCCGGACTGACAGGGTTTGGCCTGGGCACGAGTGCGGTAAAGAATATTTCAGAAGCAAATGCTACGGGCAACAGGGAAAGGATTTCGGTCGTGGTAACTGTTTTCAGGCGGCTGGTATGGATAACCGGCTTACTGGGTATGGTTGTTACTATTATTCTATCACCCTGGCTGAGTAAGATAACCTTCGGTAATTTCAA
>JABUEV010000138.1 GCA_013314865.1 Bacteroidales bacterium
ACAAGCTTTTTATCACGTGCTCTTTTTACAATTGAATGATTGAACGGACTTTCAAGAAGTTCCGGAAGTACTGTAAGAATGTCAATTCTCATCTTTCTGGTTTTTGTAAAATTAATAAGAATTTGATTCATTGACAGTCATTTGTCAGTAACTGAAGTTTTTTATCTTTATGGAGAATAATCATAAATCTCTTTTATGGATTGCCGATCCGGATGTGGAGCCTGCTGCATCGCCCTGTCTATATCTTCTCCTATTCCGGGAATGCCGCAAGGCAAACCTTCAGGAGTAAGGTGCATACATCTCATGGATGATTACAGATGTGCTCTTTACGGTGATCCGTCAAGGCCAAAGGTTTGTTCTGACTTCCGTGCAGATCCCGAATTCTGTGGCAGTAGCCGGGATGAAGCCCTGAGAATTTTGTATTCTTTGTCTGAATAAAAGCCTTTACTTTAACCTGATTAATTCATTTAAATGAAAACTGATTTTGTCCGGAAGATCAATTATTTTCCTGACTGATAGACTATTTTGCCTCCTGTAATTGTATAATCCACCCTTGTTTTCATTATCTGTTCCTCCGGTATTGTCAGCAAATCCTTGTCAAGTATTACAATATCAGCAAGATATCCCTTTCTGAGCATTCCTTTTCTGTTTTCCATAAACTGCGCATACGCTGATCCGATTGTATAGAGCCTGATAGCTTCTTCCATGGTAAGCTTCTCTTCCGGAAACCATCCCTCGCCTTCTTCCCCGAGCCTGTCTTTGCGTGTGACAGCTGCATATAAGCCTTCCATCGGATTAAGAGGTTCCACCTGGTAATCAGTTCCAAAGGCAATCTCGGCGCCTGCATTAAGAAGACTTCGCCAGGCATAAGCTCCTTTGGATCTTTCAGTCCCGATGCGTTTTTCACAAAATCTTTTGTCGGAGATGCAGTGAGTAGGCTGCATGGATGCCACAACACCAAGGTCTGCAAATCTTGGCATATCATCCTGAATTAATGTCTGGGCATGCTCAATACGGTGCCTGCTGTTACGCTTGCCATTCAACTGCTGAGCTTTTTCAAATGCATTGAGAGTCCAGTTATTTCCCTTGTCGCCGATAGCATGAACACCGATCTGAAATCCCATTTTATCAGCAGCAATAACTTTCCGTTCAAATTCCTCATAAGGCATCATTGCAAGTCCAGATGATTCAGGATTATCAGCAAAAGGTTTGAACATCAGTGCAGTGCCCGACCCGATAGTTCCGTCGATAAATTCTTTCAGATAGCCAAATCTGATCCAGTTCCCTTCGCGGGGATATTTCTCAGCAAGCCTTAAATATTCTTTTAGTCTGATTGTATCTCCGGTCAGCGACTGTCCTATGTCTATCCTTGATGTCAGTAATCCCTCATTCATTAATTTTTCATAGACTGTAAAGTCAGCATCTCCTGGAATCTGAATGCTTGTGACGCCATACTCTCTTGCTTCCTTCAAAGCAAGCAGATAACCCTGCCAGGTTATCTCTTTTTGTTCCTCCGGGGTTCTTTGACTTGTGACAGCGCCTGTCCTTATCAGGCTCATTGCATTCTCTTTAAGAATACCTGTAGGTTCGCCTGTAACGGGGTCTTTTTGAATTTCTCCTCCGGGAGGATCAGGTGTGCTGGCAGTGATGCCCGATCTGGTGAGAACGTAACTGTTCACCAGCACTGAGTGACCGTCAGCACGGCTCAGAACTACAGGGTTTTCCGGCGAAACCCGATCAATCAGATCCTTTGAAGGCCATTTCCTGTCAAAAAACATTTCATGCTCCCAGTGTCCTCCGCGTATCAGCTCACCGGGCCTTGATTTGGAAACCTTCTCCCTTACTTTTTCAGTGATAACCGAAGGATCGGTGGTATATCTTAATTCTATATAATCAGGATCAAGCGGCCCAAAATGGATATGAGCATCATAGAAGCCCGGTATTACGAGCCGGCCCTTTGCATCAATGACAATAGTGCTTCCATCTTTAATTAACGATCTGATTTTCCTGGTGGTTCCGACAGCTATAATCTTTTCACCCTTAACTGCCAAAGCTTCTGTATAGGGGCTTTTCTTATCGTTGGTGAAAAGCTTTCCGTTTATTATTACCAGATCAGCTTTCCCGTTTCCGGCTCCGGTACATGATATTGCCATAAATATTAGTAAAAGAGATTTAATTATCATTCTGTACATCTTTAGTATATGTTACATTAAAAACGTTTATGCATTCAAAAGTATAGTTAGGATAACCAGCCCTTCAGGGAGTCAATTATTATTTATGCAAGTAAAGCAAAAGACAAAATTCCCTTCCTCCCAAAATGCTTATTTCCTGCAATTTTATTCAAAAAAGTAAAACATAGCTGAATAAATTAACTTCTTCTTAAGAAATTTTGTGATTTAAATTATTCAGGGCTGTTTTAAATAATCTATTTTCGCAAAAAAAAGAATTATATGAACATAGCTATAATAGGTTACGGGCGTATGGGACATGAGGTTGAATCCATAGCCATGGAAAGAGGTCATACAGTAAATCTCATAATTGACATAAACAATGTTTCAGATCTCAACAGGGAAAATCTCGGGAAAGTGGATGTGGCAATTGAATTTTCATCTCCCTCAACTGCATTCAGCAATGTCTCAGCATGCCTAAATGAGGGGGTGCCTGTTGTTTCCGGCACCACAGGCTGGCTTAATGACCTGGAGAAGGCAAAAGAGCTATGCCTGAGGAAGGGAACATCATTTATCCATTCAACGAATTTCAGCATAGGTGTGAACATTCTTTTCAGGCTTAACTCAGAGCTGGCAAAACTGGCAGGAAAGCATGGTGAATACCAGGTACTGATTGAAGAGATACACCACACAAGGAAACTTGATGCCCCCAGCGGCACGGCAATAACCCTTGCAAACGGCATCGTTGAAAATTCGGATAAATTAATAGGTTGGGTTTTTGAGAAAGATAAAAAAGAAGGTTACATCCCTGTCAGGTCTGTTCGTGAGGGTAATGTTCCCGGTACCCATATCATTTCATGGGAATCTGAAAGCGATATTATAAGTATCAGACACGAGGCAAAAAACAGGAAAGGTTTTGCCCTTGGAGCCGTTGTAGCAGCAGAATTTATTTATAACAGGAAGGGAGTATTTACCATGGAGGATGTGCTGGGATTCTGATTATTATTTATACTTTTGCCTGTCAATTATTTAATTAATTCAGATGGATAAAATACTGACCAGGAAACATATATCGTTTGCCATTGCTGCTGTTATTTACCTGCTTGTAGTAATATGGATCGGCAATTACTGGTTTCTGATTGGCCTTGCACTGATATATGATATTTATGTTTCAGAGAAGGTCAACTGGACCTTCTGGAAAAAGCGCAATGTAAAAAACAGCGCATTAGTCGAATGGCTTGATGCGCTTATTTTTGCTGTTATTGCTGTAACACTGATAAATATTTTTCTTTTCCAGAACTACAGGATTCCTACGGGGTCAATGGAAAAGTCTTTGCTGATAGGCGATCATCTTTTTGTAAGCAAAATAGCCTACGGGCCAAGGATGCCTAATACTCCGATTGCTTTTCCTTTCACCCAGCACACAATGCCGATAACCAAAGGCAAATCATGGTCTGATTTAATTCACTGGCCCTATAAAAGACTTGCAGGATTTGGCAAGGTAAAACGTAACGATCCTGTAGTATTCAATTTCCCGGCAGGGGATACTGTTGTTATTCAGGAGCAGGCGACAAGCTACTATGAAATAGTACGAAGAAGGGCCAGGGAAATGAAACAGCTCGACAGTTACGGCAGTTCAGAGCCACAAACCATGGATTTTTACCTTAAAGCTGCAAGGAAGGAGATATGGGACAGGTTTGACATTATCTACCGGCCGGTTGACAGAAGGGATAATTATGTGAAAAGATGCATTGCCCTGCCGGGTGACACTGTTCTGATAAAAAACTCAAAGGTTTTTGTAAACGGTGAACCCTTCCCTGAGAATGAGACACAGCAAACCACATATATAGTAACTACAAACGGTACCACAATAAACCCGAGAGCTTTTGAAAGACTGAACATCTCAAAGTCGGACCAGACAATGGTTTCAGGATCTGCATACGTGATGCCTCTTACGAAAAAAAATGCAGAAGCAATCTCAAAATTTACCAATGTTGTTTCAGTGATACCGTTATATTCAAGAGAGGGTGAATTTGCACCGCATATTTTTCCTTACAGCCGCGCTTACAGCTGGAATGAGGATAATTTCGGTCCTTTGTGGATTCCTTCAAAAGGCTCGACTGTCAGACTCGACACTTCAAACCTGTGCATCTATGAGAGGATAATTGATGTTTACGAAAACAATGATTTGCGTGTTGAGGGGAAAGATATTTACATTAACAATCAGAAGGCTGACAGTTATACTTTCAGGATGGATTATTACTGGATGATGGGTGATAACCGCCACAACTCAGCTGACTCAAGGTACTGGGGGTTTGTTCCTGAAGATCACATAGTCGGTAAACCAAAGTTTATCTGGCTTTCGGTCGACAAGGAAGCAACCGGCCTGAAGAAAATCAGGTTAAGCAGAATATTCATGAGAATAAAATAACTCTTTAAGGCAGTCTGGATGACTGCCTTAAAGTTTTTACTCCTGTTACAGAAAATAAAGAGTTATTTTACTTTTTCGACAATTGCTTTGAAAGCTTCAGGATTGTTCATAGCCAGATCGGCGAGAGTCTTACGGTTCAGGGCAATCCCTTTCTTCTCAAGCTTACCCATGAATTCCGAATAGCTCATGTCATACTGACGAACTCCGGCATTAATTCTTTGTATCCAAAGCGCCCTGAAAACGCCTTTCTTTTTTCTTCTGTCGCGGTATGCATACCCCAATCCTTTATCAAGAGTATTCTTTGCGACTGTGAAAACATTTTTTCTGGAGAGAAAATTTCCTTTTGTCTGTTTAAGGACCTTTTTTCTTCTGGCCCTTGATGCTACTGAATTTACTGAACGTGGCATAGTTAGTCATTTTTGAATGCAGGCGCTCCGCTTTTAATGGAAACTTGCCTGCTCTGCATTCTGTTAGTACCTTGTGTTAAACTTATTATTAATTATTTCATTGCAAGAAGAAGCTTTACATTATCCTTGTCAGCTTTGTCAACAAGTCCAAAATATGTAAGGTTTCTTTTGCGTTTTGTTGATTTTTTTGTAAGGATATGGCTTTTAAATGCATGCTTCCTTCTGATCTTTCCTGTTCCGGTGAGAGTAAATCTCTTTTTTGCACCGGGATTTGTCTTCATCTTGGGCATTTCTGTAATTTTAAATTATTTCTTTTTCTTTGGTGAAATTGAAATTATCATTCTTTTTCCTTCGAGTCTCGGGAGCTGTTCTACTTTGCCATATTCTTCAAGGTCGTTTGCAAAACGAAGCAGGAGTACTTCACCTTGCTCCTTAAACAGTATCGACCGTCCCTTAAAGAACACATAGGCTCTTACCTTGGCTCCCTCCTCAAGAAACTTTATTGCGTGTTTCAGTTTAAAATTATAGTCGTGATCATCAGTATTCGGACCAAATCTGATCTCCTTCACAACAATCTTTGCCGCCTTGGCTTTAATTTCTTTTTGTTTCTTTTTCTGCTGATACAGAAATTTCTGATAATCAATTATTTTACAAACTGGCGGATCTGAATTCGGCGAAATTTCAACCAGATCAAGCTCCATACTGTCAGCCAGCCTGAGAGCATCCTGTAAACTTAGAATCTGCGTTTCAATTCCTTCTCCTACAACTCTGACCACTTTAGCAGTGATTCTGTTATTAATCTTGTGAGCCGGTGCGTTCAAACTACTGTTGTGGCTCTGCTTTACTGGTCCGGTAATAGCTGGGTCCTCCTATCTTTTGTTAATACTAAAAATTACTTATTCTCAATCAATACTCTATCTCACTGTTTATTTCATTCTGTATAAAAGCTGCAAACTCCTCAACTCTCATGGTACCCTTGTCGTCTCCACCCTGTTTCCTGACAGATACTGTACCGGTTTCAGCCTCTTTTTCACCAATTACAAGAAGGTAGGGAATTCTCTTCAGTTCATTATCCCTTATCTTCCTGCCAATCTTTTCGTTCCTCCCGTCAATCAGTGTGCAAATATCGGAATTATTTAGAATCTGCAAAACATTTGAGGCATAATCGTTGAATTTTTCACTTACAGGAATGATAACTGCTTTCTCAGGAGCCAGCCACAGCGGGAACTTTCCGGCTGTATTTTCAATGAGTACAGCTATGAATCTTTCGAGGGAGCCGAAAATTGCCCTGTGGATCATAACGGGTCTGTGCTTCTGGTTATCGCTTCCGTTATAATAGAGATCGAATCGTTCAGGAAGGTTGTAATCGACCTGTATTGTGCCCAACTGCCATTTTCGTCCAATGGCATCTTTTACCATGAAGTCAAGTTTTGGGCCGTAAAATGCAGCTTCTCCCGGGACTACAATGGTTTCAAGATTTTTCTCGCTGGCTGCTTCAATAATTGACTTTTCTGCTTTTTCCCAATTTTCATCCGAACCGATATATTTTTCTTTATTATCGGGATCTCTGAGAGAAATCTGGGCAGTAAACTCATTTAATCCGACCGCTTTGAAGATGAATTTAACAAGGTCAATAA
>JABUEV010000139.1 GCA_013314865.1 Bacteroidales bacterium
CCCTGGCACTTCTCTTTGCCACGTTAAAGGTTCCCATGCCAGGAAGCTGGATCCTCTGGCCTTTTTTCATTGCCTTACCAAAAGCTCCGACAAATGCATTCAAAGCTT
This sequence comes from Bacteroidales bacterium, assembly GCA_013314865.1. GTDB lineage: Bacteria > Bacteroidota > Bacteroidia > Bacteroidales > VadinHA17 > LD21. The sequence continues at coordinate 109 of JABUEV010000139.1, forward strand.
TTCCTGAGTCCTTAATTGAAAGACCTGCTTCTTTTGCAATCTCATTAACTAATTCTTTCTTTGTCATGATGAATAATTATTAAATGGTTAGACCAATGGTTCTGTTGAGATACAAATTTATTTCTTTTTATATCATTTGCAAATTTATTTTGTCGTTTTTCCGCAAATAATGCCATTTTTAAGCAAAAAAATGAGTTTTCAGACATCACGTAAAACAAATTTAGTAGTTGTCGGAAAAGGCCATAAATTGGGCGTTTCAGAAATTCAATAATTTTCTGATGTTCATTTCATGTTGATAAATTCCATAAAATGCTGTTTTTCTGATATTTAGCTATTTATTACAAAAAATTACCTGAAAATCAAAAAAACATTATCTTTGCGCCGGAATCCTGTTTTGCAGTCATAAACAGCTGATCCTGTGAGCTGCAGAGGAATTGCAGAGCGGCAATAAATAGGTGCGGAAGATGGCTATGAAGCAGGAAATGGAGAAATGGCAGAGTGGTCGAATGCGGCGGTCTTGAAAACCGTTGTCCTGCTATCGCGGGACCGGGGGTTCGAATCCCTCTTTCTCCGCTTACAAATCACTCCCGCAGTTTACTGCGGGATTTTTGTTTTAGGAGTTTCGAGCCAGGCTTGCCTGAGTGAGAAACGACTAAAACAAAAAGACCTTATGAGTGAAACGAATAAGGGAGTGATTTGGAAGCAGGGTTCTCCCGCACGGGATCACCGATTCTCACGGCTAAAAGCCGGGAGAAGAGGTAATCCCGCGGGAGCGGGGGTTGCCTCCCCTGCAGGCTGGCTCCTTCGCTATCCCGACATAACATGTCGGGATTTACGCTCGGCCCTCTCTTTCTCCGCTTACAAATCACTCCCGCAGCATTCTACAATAACATATCGCCTACGGCGAATGTTGAATTGATCGGAAAAATATTCTACAAAACCATATCGCCTACAGCGAATTATGGATTAATCGGAAAAATATTCTACAAAACCTTATCGCCTACGGCGAAGAATGAATTGATTGGAACAATTTCTATACCTACGGTAAAATACCTCGTAGAGGTTACAGAATTAGCTCTCCTTCCCTTATTGTTTAAGGGAAGGAGACGGAGGATGGGTTAAGAGAAACCATTGACATCATCCATGCATACGGTAACATACCTCGTAGAGGTTAAAGGATTAGTACGTCCAATACGACGGGGTGCTTGCAATAAAATGCACCGGGATACCTTTTATAAACCCTTTTAACCACTCTGCACAATATTCCATCCCCGGTTCCTCAGACGTGACATGTCCTAAAAAAATAATTGCCTTGTCTTTTCCCTCTATTACAGCATCACGCACATATTCGTATGTCTCCCACTGAGGAACCTCACCGGCTATCACAACATCAACCCCTTCTTCCCTGAGTAATCTGAAATGGGCAGTACTTCCGGGAGCACCAGCCGAAAAAGCAATGTTTTTTATTCTCATCTCTGGCTTACCTATTACATGAAATGCATTCCCGGGAAAGATCTTCTTCAAATATTGCAACAGGTCCCCCAGCGTGGTTTCGGGAACAGTAAACCTGTCAGGTACCGTTCCGTCGGTGTATTTGAGCCAGCCAAGCTTCAAAGCCATCCCGTAATCGATGCCATCGGGCTTTAACCTGTGAATGTAATCGTGAAACCTCCAGATGACAAGCTTGTGTTCATCAATATATCTTTTCTTTTCCAGAAATACCGGATCATCCTGAAACTGTGTAGTATTATCCAGATGATTGTAAAACACAGGCTCATGAGCAATAATAAGATTACAGCCAATGGCAACAGCTTTCTTCAGTACATCCATTGTGGCAAACATCGTGGTGACAATCCCTGTAACCTCAGTGTCGGGATCCCCTGCTTTGAAAACATCCACGGTGTTTGGAACTGGCTCACTGTTTGTCTGCTTTATAATTGACTCCGTTATCCTGGCAGCAGTATAACCGGTTTTTACCTGTCCCTTTATTAAACCTGCTGACGAGAGCAATAAAACACTAGTGAGAATAATTATCAGATTTTTCATTTTGATGGGTTTTATGGTTGAAAGGTTGAATGGTTGAATGGTTGAAAGGTTGAATGGTTGTAGTAGATCTTTTATTCAAATATACTAAAAGACTTAATAAATTATCTGCTCGTATATTTATCCCGTATATTTATAAAGTCCAGCATCGGCTTAATAAAAAAATTGCGGAATGAAATCACATATAAAAAGATTCACTTCATGATTTTGATTATTTTTAATCGCCGTTAACAGAACTTATCCGGAATGAAACCTGAAGCTAATTCTCTACGGGCAGTCATTTTCGCTCTTTTTGGGAATCTTGCGATTGCAGTAATAAAATATATTGTTTCAGTAATCTCAGGAAGTTCTGCCATGTTTGCTGAATCGATTCATTCACTTGCCGACACAACAAATCAGGTACTTCTTCTTATCGGGAGGAAACGATCGGGCAAAAAACCTGATGAAATTCATCCTTTCGGATACGGGAAGGAAGAATATTTCTGGGGATTTCTGGTAGCTGTGCTTTTGTTTTTCCTGGGCGGCTGTTATTCAATCTACGAAGGGATACATAAATATCTTCACCCTGAGCCAATTGGAAATTATTTGTACATTTTCATCGTTCTTGTTTCAGCTATCATAATAGAAGCCAAATCATTCAGTGTAGCATATAAAGAATTCAGGAAATCGTACTCTTCAGATCTGGTCAAAGCCTGGAAAGAATCAACCGACACAAATCTTTTTGTGATTCTGCTTGAAGATCTGTCAGCCCTGCTTGGCCTTTCAATAGTGCTCGTTTCTTCGCTCCTTTCACTGATTCATCCCATATTTGACATAATAGGGACAATACTTGTGGGGTCACTTCTTATTTTCATGTCGTGGCAGTTGGCCAACGAACTGAGAAAACTGATGGTCGGGGAAAACATACCCAGGGAAATGAGGAACAACATCAGGAAAATCATAAAAAAATATTCCTGCATCAGGCACATTAATAATATCCGATCAATGTATATCGGGAAAAATAACTTCATTCTGCTTGTCTCTCTTGATTTTGATGACCGTTCAAATGTGCCCGTTATCGAAAGTGTCAGTGAGGAAATTAAATCTGAGATCACAAAACAATACCCAAATGCAAGGTACATCTATCTGGACGTGAAGGACAGCGACAGATAGAAATTTGCAGCCGGAACCCGGGAAAATAGAATATGATTAACAAGGTCCGATTTCTTTGACAGTCGGAATGAAATTATTCAAGTGAATTCAGTATCCCTGACAGGAAGGCAATCCAGTCGAAAGTTCCCCTTGGTGAGCATCCGGTTCTTACAATTACCAGTTCCTTTGATGGAATTATAAAAATCCTCTGGCCGTCATATCCGTCACAATAAAACATGTCTGAAGGAATTCCGGGGAACTGGCCTGACTTATTAAGCCAGAAGAGGGCACCGTATCCTCCATCTGAACCAACGGCAGGGGTAGTGGTATAGTCAACCCATCCTTCCGGGAGCAGTTGTTCTCCCAGCCAATTGCCGTTATGAAGATAAAGCAATCCAAAGCGGGCATAGTCGCGCATTGTTGCATAGAGATAGGACGATCCCACAAAAGTACCTGAAGCGTCAACCTCCCAAACCACGCTTCTCATGCCGGTTTTATTAAAAAGCGCCTCCGCAGGATAGGCAAGATAATCATCATCATTGCCAATCACAGAACGTATATAATCCTGTATGATATTTACCGTCCCGGAGGAGTATTCCCATCTGGTACCCGGACTTGCCACCAGTTTTTTAGAAGCGGCATAGTCACCCATATCACCCTTTTTCAGAAGCATAGTAGTTGCATCAGTCAGTTTCAGTTTGCTGTATGCTTCATTAAATTCAAGTCCGCTTGTCATAGTCAGCAAATGGTTCAGGGTAATATTTTTCCTGTCGTCACCTGACCATTCCTTAAGATTCAGAGGCGCATTAATGTCTAATCTGCCCTCTTTAACCAGCAAACCTGCCATTGCATTGGTGAAACTCTTTGCCATCGACCAGCTCAGAAACTTTGTCTCAGGTTTAAAATCATCACGGTATTTCTCAGCAACAATCTGATTCCTGTAAACAACAAGAACTGCGAATGTTCCGCGAAAGGTGGCAGTGTCCCTGAAAACCCGGTCCAGAATCCCGTTAAGCCTGTCAAGGTTTATTCCGGCAGGCACTGTGTCAGCAATCATATCGCCTGCCGGCCATGGTATTGTATCGGACCTGCCGGCAGGTTTCTCAACCTCAGGGTAATCCAGTTTTTCCACCTCTTTCTTTGAGAAACCTTTGACTAATGTGCAACCAAGCCCTTCATTATAGACAGCTTTTGATCTCCACAAAAGAAATCTTCCTGTGGCTTCATGGTTTTCCGTATCAACTTTGTTCCTGCTTAATTTAACCGGGAAGAAGTTAATATCTTCCCTTTCAATGCTTTCCTGTGTCCTGCCGGCCACAAATACTCCGGATGCAACATTCTTCGCGGCATAACCGGTTATTCCCGGTGCTACATAATTCATGTACAGGATTATTACTGTCAGAATAAATGCCAGTAAAATAAGCAGAGTTCTCAGGATAATTTTTTTCATAAAATCGGATATTAAAGTTTAAAACCATGTCAGCATGATTTACATCTTTCTCATCAGCTCTCTTATCTGTCTCCAGCCGATGAGAATTATATTGTTTTTTTTCAGAAGTTCCCTGAATTCATTGCTTAAAACAACATCGAGATCCTTTTGTCTCCATGCTGACCCGTAATCATCATGGTTTATGGTAATTGCTTTCAGTTCATCATTGTCATAACCTATATGGACAATTATCTGGTTCAGCCCGGGCTTCATTTCCTCAATTGCTTTTTTATATGGTTCTATCCATGATCCTTTTATCATTTCAGGTTCAATCATGAAAAGGTTGTCAAGCAGGAAGGGCTCAGATTGCAGAGTTTTAGCAATTTCGGGAGGCAATAATTGAAGATATGACTTTGGAAATAAAACAGGGAGTTTATACCGTTTTGACAGGGAGAGATAAATTCCGGACAGTTCAGGCGTTGCGAGCACACTGCCCATGTGAGTATCGATATGAGTTGGTTCTATTCCCCATGCAATTGCCCTTTCTATTTGTGAGAGTATTTCCTTTTCTGCCTCCTCTGTCCTGACAGCCTTGCCAAATGCCTCAACTGATGGGTAAAAATATCCATTGCCATCAAGCAAACTTGGTATTTTATCTGAAGAAGTGACGCCGTCCCATTTAAATAACTCCCACTCTGAAGTAAGCGTCAGATGAATTCCCACATCCAGTCCGGGGTTTTTCCTGATGTAATCAGCCATTTCAAAAGCCCAGGGGCAAGGAACCATTATCCTGCCTGAAGTAATTCCGTTTTCCCTGAATGCCTTTATTGTTGCTGAATTGACCGACTGCGCCAAGCCCATATCGTCTGCATGAATAATCAACAGTTTTGAGTCTTTAGGGTACCCCAGCATTTCAGCCAGGTTTTTACCAGTTTGTGAAAACGACAAAAATGAAAGCTGTAAAAAAAGTGCGGCCAGCAATATATTCTTACCGGGCCTGGTCAGATTAAGAGTCATTTTTTAATATTTTTTTAATTGAACAGATCAAAATTCAACACAACTGAGCCACTTTAAAAACCCATATCGGGTTCCAGACTTATGTTTATAAAGTACCAAATTTACTTTTTTTAACATTTCCTGCAATCTGCAAGGTCAGAATTACCATCTGTTGTTTTTGCCTTTTCTCCTGATATTATAAGTTCTATTTTGGTACTGAAGTTAAAGGAAAAGGCTTCTTAACAGAATAGGAAAAAACAAAATAAAGGACAGTAAAAGTAAAGTTTAAAGTTATCAGTTATTAACAATTAATTCCAGCAAGCCATGAAAAGAATGATTTTATCAGCAGTAATGTTAGCAGGATTATGCACTGCACTGATTGCCGGGAAACCGGTTGCACAGGGAAAAACCTATACAGCTCTGGGTGATTACAGAATTGAACAGCTTGAGAACCCTCTTGTACTTAACGGAAAAGAGATGGCCGGGTACATCATTTCATACCAGAATACTGACATGAAAGTCACATTAGCTGTAGAAAAAACTAAGAAATGCAAGAACTACTACGTCTTGTCAGACAATCTGTCGGTTATGTATGTATGCAACAGTCAATACCTGGGTGTGAGATGCCTTGGCAAGGAACTGGAAGCTGAAGGATACAAAACTTCATTCGAAGCCCTCAATAATGATGCTTATTTTCATCAGAAGCTTATTACCCAGGGTGGAAACTCCGATTTAACAAATTCAAGACTCATAGCAGCCTATTTCCCGTTCCTTTTAAAGGACCAGAAAAGCATCCTGGCTGTAAAGTAAATTTCCCTGAGGACCGTCCGGTCCGGAATAATTTAGGTTTAGAAAAAGTGAAGGGTGTCGTTCTGACACCCTTTCTTTTTTCATAGAACCATTCAGCCTTTAAACCTTGACATGTGAATCA